>NZ_JBSPFA010000039.1:0-23342 GCF_053848885.1 Amedibacillus sp. YH-ame10 | reverse complement strand
TCTAGAGAATCAAAAGTAAAAACTTGTCGTGTCCTTCTTTGGCTCTTCTTAGAGCCTTTTCGTCATGCTTTTTTCGTTTTCTCTCATTTCCACTTAAATTATGCAAGTTCCTAATAGATAAAAGAAGTCCGTATTTGCATACGAACCTCACTTACTATTTAAATTCTACTGGTGTAATATTCCAGATTTCTTCTGCGTATTGTTTGATTGTACGATCACTTGAGAAGAATGCAGATTGTGCAATATTCACTAAGCAACTCTTCGCCCAATTCGCCTTGTCTTGATAACGATAGTCAATGTTTTGTTGCGCATGTGCATATGCATCATAGTCTGCCAACAATAAGTACTCATCGTTTTTAAACATTACTTCGTTATAAATCAATTTGAAGTCTTTTGCGTTATCTGAGAATGTAGCATCTTTTAACGCATCAATAATACGTTTGACACTTTGATTCTCATTGTATTTGCGCCATACATCATAAGAATTCTCATGACGAATTAAGCTTACATCATCCGCACGTAAACCGAAGATTTCCGCATTATTGAAACCAACTTTTTCGACGATTTCCACATTAGCACCATCCATAGTACCAAGTGTAATTGCTCCGTTCATCATAAACTTCATATTTCCTGTACCACTAGCTTCTTTACCAGCAGTTGAAATTTGTTCCGATACATCTGCCGCATTCATTAAAATTTCTGCGATACTTACACCATAGTTTGGTATAAATACAACTTTCATATATGGTGCAATTTCTGGATCATTATTCACCTTTTGCGCAACACAATGAATCAACTTAATAACTTCTTTTGCGAATGTGTAAGAAGGCGCTGCCTTCGCCGCAAAAATAAAGGTTCTTGGATGAATACGGAAATTCGCATCTTCCTTCATTTTGAAATATAAATCCATAATGTGCATAACGTTTAATAATTGACGTTTATATGCATGCAAACGCTTTGCTTGTACATCAAAGATAGAATTTACATCCACTTCAATGTTTAATGTTTTCTTAATATAATCAGCCAAAATTTGTTTACGTTGCAATTTCACTTTCATGAATTCTTCTTGAAGTGTCGCATCGTCTACATGACTCATTAAATCCAATAATTTATTTGGTTCAGCTTTGAAATCTGGACCAATATATTTCTCTAACAAGCTTGTTAATTCTGGATTAGAATACAACAACCATCTACGGTGTGTAATACCATTTGTCTTATTGTTAAACTTCTCTGGATATAAAGCATAGAAGTTTTTCATAACGTCTTCTTTTAAAATCTGTGTATGAAGAGCCGCAACTCCATTTACACTATGGGAACCAATAATCGCAAGGTTTGCCATATGCACTTGTCCATCTTTTAAGACACAACATTCGCTCATCAAATCCGGTCTACCTAACTCATGAGATGCACGGAATTTGAATCTATGATCAATTTCTTCAATAATCATATAGATACGAGGCAACAATTCTTGTACATATTGAACAGGCCATTTTTCAAGGGCTTCACTCAATACTGTATGGTTTGTATATGCCATTGTTTTCTTTACAATTCCCCATGCTTCATCCCAATCAAAACGATATTCATCTAAGAATATACGCATCAACTCAGGAATACACAATACTGGATGTGTATCATTTAATTGAATTGCTGTTTTTTCAGCGAAGTTTTGTAACGTACCATACGTACGCATGTGAGAATCAATAATGTTATTCAATCCTGCAGCTACAAAGAAATACTGTTGTTTCAATCTTAACTTCTTTCCGTGTTCTGTAGAATCATCAGGATATACATTACGACATATTTCACGTACTTCATTTACATATTCATTTAAACTAGACGCATCACATGCATCATCCGCAACCTCAGCACTCCATAAACGAAGCGTATTGGTATTTTTTGTATTCTGTCCAACGATAGGCATATCATATGGTACTGCCTTAACAACTAAACTTGGAATATGGTTTACGATAGCTTTCCCATCTTCACCCATCCACATATCTACATGTCCACCAAATTTAACTTCAACGGAATGTTTCGGTTTACGAACTTCCCAAACATTTCCTAATGAAAGCCATTGATCAGGTACTTCAACTTGCTCATTGTTCACAATCTTCTGTTTGAACAAACCATATTCATAACGAATACAGTTTCCATTTCCTGAGTAATTCATAGACGCCAAAGAATCTAAGAAACAAGCAGCTAGTCTACCTAAACCACCATTTCCAAGCCCTGCATCACTCTCTAAATCTTCAAGGGCATTGATATCAATATCTAAATCCGCAAGTCCTTCTTTTACAATATCATATATCCCTAAGTTCATAAGGTTATTTGTAAGTAATCTTCCCATCAAGAATTCCATGGAAAAATAGTACATTTGTTTCTCTTGTTTTTTTGCTACTACATCTTTGCTTTGATTCCAGTTCTCACTTGCGTGATCACGAACCATCTCTCCTAAAATCATATATTTTTCTGTTATGTGAGCCTGTTCAATAGAACGACCGTAGTGTTGAATGATTCTTTTCTTAAATTCGATTTTGAATTCATCCGCATTTCTGAATCCATTTGCCATAAAAATAAAACTCCTCTCAAAATATAATACACTATAATTTTACCTTATCTAGGGGGATAATACAAATTTTATTCATAAATCACTCCCTTTATTATGATTATCTTATGTGTTTTTATACAAAACGTTCATTATAAAAACACACCTGTCTTATATACTGAACAAATCCCTCATGCTTTTAAGAACACTATTTTCACTTAAATTTGCCTAACCAAAAGAAAAGAAACGATATTCGTTTCCTTTTCATCTATGAATTCATAACTTTTTGAATATGTGCATACACCCTTTTAGCATTATCGCCATCATCAAAAGGCATAAACATTTCCTGAAATTTTTTCATCTTCCCTTCATCAAATGAACACTCACTAAGTTGTTCGATCAATTCTTGCTCATTTGTACAAATCTTAGAAGGCATCTCTTTTTGGTATTGTACATTAAAGCCAATGGTTTGTTGATAGTCCTCATAATCGCTCGCATAACAAATTGCTTTTTTTCCTAAAAGAGAATAATCGAATAGGATAGAAGAATAATCTGTAATTAAACAATCACAAGCACACAACAACATATATAAATCTTCATGACTCACATTAACAATGCGTTCTCCCTCTTTTAATGAGGCGTCCGCCAACAAAGGATGCATCTTATAAAACATCACATAGTCACTTGGAAGTTGAGACATCACACTAGCCAAGTCTAAATCATCATAACGTAGTCCCTTTATGATATTTCCGCGGAACGTTGGCGCGTATAGAACTTTGTACTGATGTCTATACTGCGGATACTTTTCGTAAAATTGTTCTTTATAGGAAGACACTATTTCTTCATCACAAAGTTTATCAACTCTAGGCATTCCTGTGACAATCACTTGTTCTTGTTTTACGCCAAAGGCTTCATGATAAGCATCTTTCCAATAGGTACTATTCGCCAATACTCCATCGTAATTTCTTACTGGATATTGACGTTCTATTTGATTACCAAATTTTTTAATGGCACCACATGCATGCCATGTTTGTAATACATAAGTTCCCTCTCGTTTGAACGTACTCACCACAAAATTGTTATCGTTTAATATAATCAATTTTGAAACATTAATTTCATATAATTGTCGAATACAATTCAACATATACATAAAATCATCTTTTAATGTCTTTTTAAACACGATGAGATTATAGTGTAAATCATATTTATTGTCTTCTCTTAAAAGCTTATCAATTTCTAGAAAATCTTGTTCTAAATGATCTGCCGTCAGTGAAATAAACGTAATTCTATTTTGTTTAATCGAGCACATGCGAAAGAAGAAATTGCATACCTGTAGTAGGCATGTAAGGACTGCTTTTTTTAATCCCATAAGTTTCCTCCTTATGAACACATAATATCAATGACCCGCTGTGCAGCGTGTCCATCTTCTCGATTATTGAAACGTTGATTAAAGGTTTCAAGTTTATCATAATCAAAAAGATGATTGGCTATTGCTTGTAACATTGCTTCTTCTATTTTGAATACTTCTCCAGGAAGATCTTTATGAATATCTAAATAGAATCCTCTTAATTCATCTGCGTACTCTTCAATATCGTACATATAAAAATACATTGGTCGTTTCAGCACAGCATAATCAAAGAATACACTGGAATAATCTGTTACCATCATATCAGAGATTACATACAAATCACTGATATCTGATTTAGCATCTATATCATAGACGAAATTTTCAAGTTCTGGTTCATGTTTATACGTAGAAGTAATTAGGTAATGAGGCTTAAATAGGATAACATACTCTTCTCCTAGGACTTCTTTCCACTTCATGAAATCCACCTTTAACTCAAAGGTATAACCTGCCATTGTAAATTGATTATCACGCCAAGTAGGGGCATATAGAATAATCTTTTTGTTATCTGGAATATATAACTTCTTACGAATCGCTTGTTTTTCTTCTTCTGTTACATTGCTTAAATAATCATTTCTAGGATAACCTGTTTCAATCAAACGTTCTCTATTGATTTGAAAGGCACTTTGAAATACCTCTGTACAAAACTTATTTGGTGAAATCATGTACGTATATTTCTTTACATCGTTGTCATAGGTTTTACGCATTGCATCTGCGCTCATATGAGAACGATAGAAGGTTGTTCCTTCTGGAACGATGATATCATGTGCTAAACGCTTCAACGGTGTTCCATGCCACGTCTGTAAATACACTTGTTTCTTCTTGCGTACGATGTACTTCTGTAATTTACAGTTACATACCCAATATTTACTACGTGCTAAATGAAAAAAATAGACAGGCGTAAAGTAAGGAATTACTTTCGCTCCCTCTATTTCTATCATATTTTCTTTTCTAAGCGCCCATACAAAGACATAATCTTTGAAACGCTCATCTTTTTTCATCTGTAGAAAGATTGCTTTGGGATTATCTGAATACCCTCTTCCATGAAAAGATATAAAGAGTACCATCTTCTTATGGATTGGTACCAATCGAAAGAGTACTTCAAATGTCCATCGCATACCATTCACAAGAATCTTTTTTATTTTATTGACCATAGTCGACTCCTAAATAATTCCATCTTTCTTCATGAATTCTATCAATCGTTGTGTATTGTGTCCATCATGATAGGTTACAAGATGTTGATATCGCTCTACATACTCCAAAACCTGTGAATCTTGTAAATTCTTTGCTAAGATACGTTTTAGATTCCCTGCATCATAACAGATATCTCCAAATACATTCTCTTCATTTAACATCAGTTTTGTAGTAGGCCCATAAGCTTCCATACATTCTTCTTTTTCTTCCCAATAGAAGATAACATTACTACCACGATAAAATGCATCATAGGCAATGGAAGAATAATCTGTAATTAAAACTTTTGTCTCTTTTAACACATCGTCATACTTGCTTTCTGTGTTTAAATAAGGACGCAATTCAAAATCCGCATCTTTCACTGCATCCCAAAACAAAGGATGAGGTAAAATAACAACGCGTTCTCTATCTTTCTTAGGAATCGCATGAAATATACGTTCAATCATTTGATAGTACTTTGTAGTACTAAAATCATATCTTGCTTCATTGTATTCCCATGGTCTCCATGTAGGCATAATCGTAATCTTATCCGCATCTTCTTGCAAGATATTACGATCATATTTAGGTAGACCACTAATATAAATATATTCTGGACGATAGTTTCCTAGTTCTGTAAAATGACGTGCTTCTTCTTTTGAAGATACGACTACACGATATTTCCCTTTGGTACGTTTAGGCTTAAAGAATCTTCTAGATTCACTATCAAGTGATACCATGTACATAACTCCATGTTGTAAAAAGACATAATCATTATCTTTTCTAGCAAGTTTCTTTTGTGCACAACGATTGGAAATTCTTAAATCAATCGCATGTACCATTGCTTCAGAACCCAAGAATGTCTTTGATTTAAAGAAATAGAAATAATGTTTAAAACTTGTTTTATAAAGAAGGTTCTTCTTATATTTTGGATCGATACGATCAATATGTGGATAGTTTTTATCTAAGATAAAATACGTGTTGGTATATCCATTATCTATGAGTTCTTCATAAAGTACAGATGCACTTTCCTCATAGCGACTACCTTCTTTTTCAAATAGTAAGATACGCTTTGGAAAAGGCACGATCTTCGCTAAATAATAGGCCAAGTTCAATTTACATTGTTCCTTTGTCGCGTCCGTTGCATTTTGTTTACGTACCGTAAGGTAGAGTACATTGTTTACTGTTTGGCGATAATATGCAGACGTTGAAGTTGCTGGAAAAACATGGATTGGTCCTCTTCTGTTTTTCCCTTTACGAAGGCTAAATAAATCAAATTTGATACCTGTACAAATTCCATATCCCTCTGTATCCGTAAATACAAGATTGACTTTGTTTTGTATTTCTAGAGTTTTTACATCTTCATAAGGTATGGTTAAGGAATAATGTGTTAATCGAACTCCTCTTCCAATATGTAATCCTTCTTTCAAATGTGCATCATACACTTGCTGAGCAACTTGTATTTTTAAGTTCTTTAAGGAAAATGGCAAGACGGTATACGCTAAGGCAATACCAGAGATATGCAATCCCTTTTTCGTATTAGATATATAGTAAAAGATATTTCCCATCTTTAGACATTTGTTGTAGTAATTTTCTTTGTCTTCCCATAAGTGATGTACATCATCAAAACGATGATCAATCACTTTCGTATAATGCGCATTCATATATTTGCACATGATGAGATTAGAGGTTGCACGTGCCGCAATACCCATAACATTGTTATGATGTATATGCGCCTCTTTTTCACAAGAAAACATTGACATGATTTTATACATGTAATGTGGGTTTCCTGAATAGTACACCACTTTCTCTGGGGTTAAATGATAAAACAAACGCTGACGTTCTTCTTCAAAGAAATCTTTACTATGAGACGCAAATTTCTTTGCGAAATAGAAGTTACGCATAGCGATAGCGTATTTGATTTTCTCTTTTAAAGGGAATTCAAATTTTGTCACAATCGCATAATAATTGATACCTTCTGGTAAATCATTTAAGAATTCAACTTTTTTCGCAGTTATTTTCCCTCGAAATGCTAAAATAAGATTCTTTTTAGGATTTTCTTTCTGCAATTGTACTAGATATTCTCTTAATAGGATATTAAGTTGTGGATTTTTTAATTTTCCGCCATAAACAAGAATAGAAGCTCTTTTATTATCCAATCCCTTATGGATCTGCAAGCCCTTTGTTTTTCCATGCACTAAAAGATTTAAAATCTTTTCTGGCGTATGAACATCGGCATATGCACCATACATTTGTAAGAGTTCATCATACGCTTTGTGTTTTGTCTTCTTATTGATTTCTTTGATCAATTTATCCACAGTTTCCACAATTGGAAAAGGTAAATCGCTCACCGCAAAATAAGTCCCACGATCTCTCATATAATCTTCTAAATCATAGGTAAATAAAATGATTTTCTTTTTTGATACAGCAAAATCAAAGAATACACTAGAATAATCAGTAACCAGCATATCACAGATTGCTAAAAAGTCATACGTTTCATAATCTGATGGAAAAGGTTTAATATGCTGATATTGACTATAGTCTAAAATATCTCCCAATAAGAAATGTAAGTTTACATAGAAGATTTGATCATCCTTTAGTTGTGCATCGATTGCAGAAAAATAGTGTTCCATTAGTTCTTTTTGGATACGTGTATCTGCTTCACGTCCACTTCCACGCCATGTTGGCATATAGGCGATTAGTTTTTTGTCTTCAAGTCCTAATTTTGCACGAAGGTTTTGATTGGCTTGTTCATCAAGGAATACACGATTTCTTGGATAATCCGCAAGCACTACTTTACCCTTGTATATATTTTCTAACATATAGTCTTTCATAAAGACATTTTCTGTAAATTCATTTGGAAATAATGCATAATCACTCATCAAATAATTTTTCTGAATGTTTGCTAAACTAGCCGCATTCTTTAAATCGCTTTTCCCAAGGGTTTTTAATGGCGTTCCATGCCATGTATTTAAATATATTTGTTCATCTCTTTTATGAAAGTATGGTGGAAAAGAATTATCCGTTAACAAATATTTACAAGTTGCCAAATAGTCTTTATACACATCTGAATTTCGAATTACCAACTCTACATGATAACCATAGAACGCAAAACGTTTTTGTGCTGCTTCTTTTGTATCTTCAGTTACAACAAAAACTACTTTGTAGTCATGAAAAGATTCATTCTCACAAAGTTCTCGAACCATGGCAAACATATTCCCATTCAAATTTTTACCTTGTCCAGCTTCTAATAATATATGTTGTTCCCTAATCGCTTTTTCTTTACAAGAAAAATAAACATTCTTTTTTAACTTCTCAAAAAGCTTCCTTACCTTCATATAGCACCTCTTATTTTTTTAATTCTTTTTTTAATTGCGTTGTGCTAATACCTTCTGTACGAGGTAAATAAACAACATCGCAATATTCTTTTAGAAAATCAAACTTTCCTTCCCAGTCATCTCCCATAACAAATACATCAACATTGTATTTCACAACGTCTTGTACTTTTTGATCCCATCCTTCTTCAAGGATAACTTCATCTACATAACGAATTGCCTTCACAATTTCCATACGATCAACATCACTGATTTGGCATTTCTTTCCTTTTTCATTCCAGTTAAACGCATCGCTTGAAACTGCGACAATCAAATAGTCTCCAAGTTCTTTCGCACGTTTTAAAATATTCAAATGCCCGATGTGAAATAAATCAAATGTTCCATAAGTAATTACTTTCTTCATAGTTCTATTCCTTTCTTACCAAAACAATTTCTTTTTATAATTTTGTATAATTCGTTCTTGAAATTTCTCTTCACGCTGTTTCTTCTTATCTGCTTCACTTAAAGCGTTATATTCATCTACATAGGTAGAATAGTGATCACATACAGTATCAATATCTCCTATTTCAACCAATTTTCCACCTTCAATCCACATACCAGTATGGCAGAAATCGCGTACCTGTTGAAGTGCATGTGAAATAAAGAAAATTGTCTTTCCTTCTTCATCACGTAGCTTTTGCATACGTGTCATACATTTTTGTGCAAATCCCTTATCTCCTACGGACAAAGCTTCATCCACAATGAAGATATCTGGATCTAGTGCCAAAGAGATTGAAAACCCTAAGCGTGATTTCATCCCGCTTGAATACTTCTTCACCGGTTGATAAAGGAAATCTCCCAATTCCGCAAATTCAATTACGCTCTGTTTGATATTTTCAATTTCTTTCTTCTTTAAACCCAATAACGCTCCCTTAAGTTCAATATTTTCTTCACCCGTTAACTGCATATTGAGTCCAGTGTTAATCGCAATGAGTGCTTGTTCTCCATTTACAAGAATACTTCCGCTATCTTTATCGGAGATACCAGAAAGGATAAGTGATAAGGTAGATTTCCCTGAACCATTGGTACCAAGGATTCCTACGCAATCTCCTTTTTCAATTTTAAAATTAATATTATGTAAAGCATAAAAATGTTCATCTGAACCTTTTACATTTTTTCTTGCTTTCTTTTTTAAACGATATATTTTGGAGACATCTTCCATAACAACTGCATATGGTTCATGTTCTTTTTTTATTTTAGCCATTCTTGTCTACCTCCTAGATCATATCGATAAACTTCGTTTTGAATTTATACATCAGATAACTTCCAATAGAGAATAAAGCAATAATCAACAACCAGAAGTATAACGTTAATGCAGGGTGTGCAAAGATAGATTTTTCAAACAATAAACAATCTCGATACCCCTGTACAATATAGTACACTGGGTTCAATTTCATAAACACATCCAAAATCGCAATCCCAAAGTTTTCCGCAAACAATACAGTTGATAGATACAGTAACATACGCATCAAAGAAGTAACAAGTTTCTTTACATCACGCCATAACATAGTTAATACGGATGTAATTAAAGCCAAGGCTTCTAAAAGCGCAATTGCACAGATCATATAATAAATAATACCTAACCAGTAAATGTTTGGATAAAACCCAAATAACAACAGTACCACAAAACCAATACATAGCATACAAAAGTGATTGAACAACTCTTTTGCGATAACGGTCATTGGCAATACGCTTACAGGAAATTTCATCTTGGTAATCACATTGGTCTTCGCAAAGATTGCACTACACCCTTGGACAATACAAGGCTGAATAAACCACCATGCACAGAATCCAACGACAACCCATGGAAGGTACTCCACATTTTGTTGTCCCTTACGATGCAAAGCAACACCAAACACAAGGTAGAATGTTGCGACCTGAATAGCAGGAGAAGCAAAGTTCCAAAACAATCCAAATTTTGAATCTCGGATTTCTCCAAGCAATTCATATTTGGCAATACAGTAAATACGATATATATTGGTCACATTCTCTGTGATGACATAACGAATACTTTTAAACATGAAGATGTCTCCTTTACTGTCTTTTATAAGGCATAGCAATTTAGCTAGACCAGTCATATTATACAACAATTTATATTGGTTCACTAGTGTTTTCGATGATTCTACATATTTGACACCCTTTTTAAGCCATCATCAAAAAAAGGTGTGAACATAAATTCACACCTAAGGATTCTAAATTTATTATAAAGTTTACACAATTATTGGAATTCATGTAAACTCATTACAGAATCTCTTTGATACTCTTTTCCAAATCTTTTGCGCATAAATGAAACTCCCCCTGTAAAAACTCAGGAGTTCCTACTTGTCCAAAGCGTTCCTTCACACCATGTCTTTTAAAAGGAACATGAATGTTGTTTTCCGCCATCACTTCCGCAACTGCGCTTCCCAATCCCCCAGTAATCGAATGGTTTTCAAAGGTAACGATGGCTTTCTTATCTTTGGCTTCTTTTACAATGAGTTCAACATCTAATGGTTTTATACAGAACATATCAATCACTTCTGTAGAAATCCCTTGTTCTTCCAAAGACATTGCACAATCATATGCATCACTTACAAGTTGTCCAGCTGAAATAATTAAAACATCATGCCCTTGTTTAATAACATTGCCTTTCCCTAGTTCAAAAGTAGATCCTTCCTCATAAAGATTACGAACACCTTTGCGATTTGCACGTAAGTAATGTACCCCTTCATGTTTTGAGAATTCACGAACAATCCATGAAGTTTGCACAGCATCCGCTCCATCACAAATTACAACGTTAGGAATTGCTCTTAGAATTGCGACATCTTCCCAAGTGGTATGTGTCCCTCCATTTGGTCCTGCACAAAAACCAGGATCTGAACCATAAATATTCAATGTTGTATTTGCATAAGCACCAGATAAGAAAATTTGATCATATACTCTTCTTGAAACAAATGGCCCAAAGCTATGAATGTAAGGTTTATATCCCAAAAGAGATAAACCTGCGGCTGCACCTGTCATATTTGCTTCAGAAATACCACATTGAATAAAACGATCTGGATGCGTTGCTTGAATTTTTGTAAACCCACTTGCTCCACCTAAATCTGCTTCCATGGCGACCACTTTATCATCTGTTTTCATCAACTCCTGTAGTGTTTCTACTACCACTCCACGAAGTTCTTTTCCAACTACCTTTTGATTTTCTACTATCTTAAACATTTATGCTCCCTCCTTTGCGATAAAGGCTTTTAATTCTTCTACTGCAAGATGTGTGGCATTCTTTTCTTCTTCCCCAAATTTTACGGAGTGATTCGATAACATTTCTTCAAAGTATGGTATCCCTTGCCCTTTTATTGTATCTAACACTATACAAACGGCTTGATCTTGCACTTCTTTGGCACGGTTAATTGCGCTATCAATTGCCTCGACATCATCCCCCTTAACACATTGGGTATGAAAACCAAAAGCCTTCATTTTATCCACAATACTAAATGGATTTATAACATCTTTTGTGTAGCCATCCAGTTGTCGTTTGTTATCATCAATGAAGACGATACAGTTGTTTAATTTATAATGCGCGATGAATTGAAATGCTTCCCAACATTGCCCTTCATTTAGTTCTCCATCTCCAACAATCAAATACACATAACGATTACTTTTGTTCATTCTCAATCCCATAGCAATGCCTGCCGCAGCACTTGTTCCTTGTCCTAGAGAACCCGTCGTCATATCTACACCAGGAGTCTTTAATCGATCAGGATGACTTGGTAATATGGTTCCTCCTTCATTTAAGGTATATAGCATTTCTTTATCGAAGTATCCCATTTGAGCGAGCACACTATACAAAGCTGGTCCTGCATGTCCTTTCGACAAGACCAAACGATCACGATCTTCCATCTTAGGCTGTTTTGGATCGATATGCATTTGTTTTCCATATAATACACTCAATACTTCTACAATAGACATAGCACCACCTAAATGCCCATACCCTCGATGTTCCAACATTTGTAGAATATGAATACGAATCTGTGCCGCTAACACTTGTAAATCTTTCTTCTCTTTTACCTCCATATTGCCCTCCTTTTATCTATTTTTATAAATTTTTTCGTAAAGAAAAAGAAGACAGAGCCTTCTTCTTCTGAATCTTACAGGTTGAATGCCTCTTTTAATTTTGTTTCGATTTCATTCATATCCATTAATTGATTTAAAATTATCTTACTTTTAAAATGCGTCAACTGTGGAGCTAAATCTGCACCGATAACAAATAGATCAGCATCGCCTTCTCCAACTTCAGATAATGCGGTATGTGATACACTTACACCCGTAATATTTAATTTTTTTAAAACTTTTTCTACGTTCATACTAACGATCATGCTACTACCTAAACCTTGACCGCAACAACATACTATTCTTCTAATTTCCATGAGTTGCCTCTTTCTTTAAGCGTCTTCGCTTTTTTTAACTTTCTTTGGTGCTACATAGTTGTACACGATTGGTGCTAAGAATACGACAGCACATACAATGAGCAATCCGCTACCTTGTATAAATTGAGCGATGTTACCAAATACAATTCCCATCCATGAGAAGTCTGCATCTGAGAATGTACTGTTTGCGAAATTCAATGCACCCATAACTGGCATACAAATTGCAGGTAGGAATGTAATTAGTAAACCATGCATGAAACTTCCAAATACACATCCTTTTAATCCACCTTCTGCATTGGCAAATACACCAGCTGTTGCCCCACAGAAGAAGTGAGGAATAACGCCTGGTAAAATTAGTGCTACACTTACCAAGTTTGCATCGATGAAGCCAAGAATAAATAATCCAACAACACCACCTAAGAAAGAAACTAGGAATCCAATCAATACGGCATTTGGAGCATATGGGAATACAACTGGACAATCGATTGCTGGAACTGCACCAGGTACAAGTTTTTCAGCAATACCACGGAACGCTGGAACAATTTCTCCTACAATCAAACGAACACCACTTAAGATGATATATACACCACCTGCAAAGCTTAATCCACTTGTAATAGACCAAACAGCCCAGTGTGTTTTTGTTTCTGCACCTACATTTAATAATCCACTTAAATTCGGATGAATTTTTAAAATGGAAGCTGCATCTGCACTTAAGATACCTTTTGATACTGCTACTGCGGTTACAATTAGGAAGAATGCCATCATCGTAATCCCAATTGCTACTGTTGTATCGCGTAGGAAAGTTAATCGTTGAGGAAAGTTTACTTCCTCTGTAGATTTTCCTTTTCCTTTGAATAATTTTCCACATTGTGCTGCAAACCAATACCCTGCACCACCGAAGTGGCCAAACCCTAATTCATCTGTTTTAACAATCTTACGCATCGTCGGTTGACAAATAGCTGGTGAGAACGCCATGATAAATCCGAGCAATAACCCTCCACCTAACCATAATTGTACACCCTCAAGACCACCTACATTCAATAACACAGCTAACATACATGCCATATAGAATGTGTGATGACCTGTTAAGAAAATGTAATGTAATCTTGAAAAACGAGCAATTACAATATTTAGGATCATACCTAAACACATGATATATGCGGTATCTTTCGCAAAATCTTGAAGTGCGAGAGATACAATCGCTTCGTTGTTTGGCACTACACCTTGCATATTAAACGCATAGTTGAATAAATCTCCAAATGCATTTAATGAACCAGATTGTAGAAATGCCGCACCAGCGGATAGAACTAAGAACCCTACAATTGTTTTTACGGTTCCTTTCATTACGTCTTCAAGTGGCTTGCGCTGTAGCAACAATCCAATTAAAGCCATGAGACCTACAAGTATTGCAGGCGTCGATAGAATGTTTACAATAAATTCTAACATATGATAAAACTCCTCCCATTATTGTTAACGCTATATTTCACATGCATTAGAAACAAACAATTCGTATATTTGTTTTGCGCATGTTGCGTCCAGTATTTGTTGGACTTTGTTCTCATCCATGAAGATATTCGAAATAGCTTGAATACCTTCCATGTGTGATTCACTATCCTTTGCCACTAGTGTTACTAGAACTCTTACATCATAACCATCTGGCTTGAATTTGATCGGCTCTTTTAATATGGTGACACTCATCTGTGTCTCTACAACACCCTTTTCATTACTCGCATGAATCAGTGCTAAATTTTCACATATGACATAATAAGGACCAAACTTCTCAGTGTTTTCATATACCGCCGTTTCATAAGCTTCGGTACAATAGTTTTGTTGTATCAGTGGAGCACAAGCAATATGAACCGCTTCTTTCCAATCGACAACACTTTGTCGTATATAACAGTTTTCTTCTTTTAATAAATGGCTCATTGACTTCATTTTATTTCCCCTTTACATGTTCATTATCCATTTTAATTGGCGCTAATACAAGGCCAATTCTTTTCTTGTTTATGTGCAATCCAATAGATGAATGTAACCAAATAATTGCACCAAATTGTGCAAGTTTTGGATACCTTGGCAATCTTTGCCTACTTATGTTCTTTATGCATCCTCTGGTTGCGTATGCGTTTGTATATAAGTTTGTATTTCTTTACTAGATGTAAGTGCAGCAATTTGTTCAATGCTTTTCTTCTTAGAAAATATGTTCAATACATCGTTTAAAATATGAATATGTTTTCGTTGATCTTCCGCACATAATACAATAATAATGCGTGCTTGTTTACCGTTTAAAAAGGTAACTGGATGTTTGAATGTACACATAGATACATCTAGCTTTCGAACACCCTTTTCTATTGCAGCATGCGCCAACACCAAACCATCCGCAAGGAACATCATAAGACCACGTTGTTTTTGATCTTCCAGAATTGCTTCTACATATTCTTGCGATATAGATTCATCCTCTAACAATGGTGTACAGGAATAGCGAATTGCCTCTTCCCAATCGCATTCTCCATCATACTGCTTAATATGAGAGAGTTTTAAATAATACAATAAATTGTGTCCATAGTTGTGATGTGGTACTACATGAGATTGCATACTAGCATAATAATTTTGTAGATCTCTTTCAAATGCATTTAGCTTTGAACTAGGAATATAGCTAGTCGCAAGTCGAACAATTTCTTGTATTTGAAGGTTTGTGTGAGGTTCACTTACCATACAGTTGCGTAATATGGTTACTCGATCTTGATCTGTCAAAATCGGATGTACAACAATGAGCTTCTTCTCTTCCGCTAATACAACGGTAGATATCACTACATCAAACCCATGATCTTTCTGATATTGGCTCAGCGGTAGATTGATAATTTCTGTTGCTTGTGGAACAAGTGAAGCAACTTCATTACGAAGCATATTCCCAGTTCCTATCCCATTTGGACAAATGATAAGAATACGAAGATTTCTACTCTTAGTTTCTCGCATCGTCATAAAGGCACCAAAATGTAAAGTTATATAAGCAACTTCTGCATCGGATATCAAGTATCCAAGTGTTCGTTCTAAATATTCACAAGATTTCTTCGTAATCTCATATAGCTCCTCATATTCTGTTTCAATACTATCCAACATTGGGTTTCCTAACTGAATTCCATAACGATAACGATATAAGGACGTTTTCAAATGTGCATTAATAGCATTGATCAACTCTTCTTCTTGATCAAAATAAACACACGTCAAACGTTCAAATTCATGCACCAAGTTTTTTGAAATTTCATAGGTTTCATCTTGATCTTTCATTACATTTACAGGTATGGTTTGTAAACGCGACCCCAACAAATGCAAGGTCACATAAATTTTCTCTTCAGGCGCAAGACGTACAAACTTTTGTGATACTAAATGATATTCTTTTGTTTCTACTATTTCTTCTTCATCCATATCATTAAACGTCAAACGATCATTTCTTTTATCTACAGAAGATAAGAAGAGTGCCAAGGAAGGCAAAATACCACTTACATATTCTGCTTGTAATTCTTGTTCGATTTGTTTTAAAAGATGTAAATTATGTTGCACGCTCTCTTCATCTACCGCTGGAATAAGTTTTCTTTCATAGTACTCCCATAAAGATGGAAACAACATAAAGAACAACGCTCGTTTCCTAATAATATCTCCAACGATTCGATATCCTCGCTTGATATCATAGGACAATGTTAAATTGTAGATTTCTAGAAACTGTGCAACACTCTTTAAATCATTGATAATCGTATTACGGCTTACCTGACAGGACTCCATAAAATCTTCTATATATAATGGATTGGATCGTATGACAATGGAACAAATTTGTATCTTTACTCGTTCATCACGTGTAAACAAATGATTGGTATCACTGCTCGTTTCAGATAAAGCATCCTGAATAGCTTTAATCTGTGTGTGATTTACAATGATTCCTTTTCCTCTTTCTTGTATTAATTCTTCTATGCCTCGCTCTTGAAGCCAGTCGTTGATTTTATTAATATCATAATATACACTTCGCTTTGAACTTTGCATTTCATCTGCTAGCTCTTGTATCTTTAAATAGCCACCAGCATACATGATTCTCTTTAATATGTCGTAGCAACGCTTATCAAGATTTGATACTGCATTCATGTAATTCCTCCCTTGTTTCAACTATAAAGTTGTTTTACTTTTTTGTAATAAGGTGTTCCCTTTAAATTCCCCTTTGCCTTATGTACATATGCTTCCATCATCTTACGATCTTTCTTATAAGAATATTGCAAAGCTAGTAGATACTGTAATATTCCCATTTGTACTTGATGATCAACTTGATAATCTTTTTTTACTTTAGCTTGCTCCATATCTACAAGCATACGTTCTAATGGTTCTATATCCTCATACTTCTTTTCAATCATGACACGATAAAGCATACTATTATAACGAATCGTTTCCTCATCCGCCTTATTCTTTATGAACTCTAGCATTTGAGAACATATCTCTTTATTACCTTTTTCTAAAAAATAAAAATACGTTTGACTGGCAACTTGATATGCCTGTTGCTCACTTAATTTCATCGCTAATAGTACCTTTGTTTGTTCTTCAATCTTTTTATTCTCTGATTTTGCTAGATATACTCGTAAACAATTGTATTGTCGATCATACTCACTAAAAAATAGTTTGAATGCGTTACTATGAAGATTCTTTAATACATCCTCATATCGTCCTTTATGCAATTGTTTCAAAACTCGATTCCATAACAAGCTCCTAATAATGAATGGTATAGCAATCACCATCATAACAATGGATATTAAAACTAGTAACATTGCGTTGTTCATTACATCACTCCCATTTCTAATGTTCCTTCTAGTATAAAATAACAATCCATCTAAGATAAATCAAATACAATTTATTTCACAACTTATAACATTATTTGTACAGGATACAAGAAAAGCACTCCAGTTTCTAGAATGCTTTATCCCAATATAAATATAAAAAGGAGGAATACTTAGAAAATAATCCTCCTTACATTTCAGTTTTATATATGCATTTTATAAATTGATTTCCGTTTTCAAATCACGCAACATCAAATTCTTTGCGGATTCACTTGGCTTTTCATCTTCAAATAACACACGATATATTTCATTTACAATTGGCATATCAATTCCTGCTTTTACAGCTGTTTCATGAACTGCTTTCGCAGTACGCACACCTTCTACAGTTTTTGTATTGTTATCCCAGAAATATTTCGCACTATCGTGTTCTCCTATTTCATAACCAGCTTGGAAATTACGTGAATGCTTACTTGTACAAGTAACAATTAAATCACCAATACCAGTCAAGCCCATGAATGTTTCTTGACGTCCACCCATAGCAACTCCATAACGTGTCATTTCCATAAGACCACGTGTAATCAAAGCAGCACGTGTATTATCTCCATAACCTAAGCCAGAAAGCACACCACTAGCAACTGCAATCGCATTTTTAATAGCGACTCCAATTTCACTACCGATTTCATCATTTCCTGTATAGATACGTAGATAATCATTAGAGAATGTCTCTTGAACAACTTTAGCGTCTTCTTCATTTAAAGAAATAGCACAAATGGTTGTTAACATACGAACCACTACTTCTTCCGCGTGACTTGGTCCAATAAGAGATACGACACTACTCAAATGTTCAGGACTTATATGTTTACGAATTACGCAAGACATACGTTCAAAAGTTTCTGGATGGAAACCTTTTGATGCATTGACGATGATTGTCTTCTTATCTAATAGAGGATCTATTTGTTTACAAACACTTTCTATCGCAATGGTAGGTACCGTTAATAACACAATATCTGCACCTTTGACCACTTCGATGTCCATCGTTCCTTTTAAATCTGGATTGATATCTACATTCTCAAAGTATTTTGAATTTCTATGATTCTCATTGATGTCCTGTATTTCACTTTCACAGTTTCCATAAATGGTTACATCTACTTTGTTATCACATAACACTTGTGCTAGGCCAGTTCCCCAGCTTCCACTACCGATGACTACTACTTTCATAAAATCCCTGCCTTTCGCTTAAAGCATTTGCAATTATTATACACAGGTTGTGCTGAATTAGCAAACGATCATTTCTTAACACTCTTTGTAGCTTTAACAGCCGTTTTCTTTGTTGGCGTGGTCTTCTTTATTTTATACTCTAAAAGCACTCCACCAAAGGCTGGTACATCAACCGCAATACGATAAGGTTGTTTGTTACATTCTTCTTTCTCTGCTTTCACTTTTTGTAACCCTGTTATCTCTCCACCATAAATATCTAATTCGGTATTTAAGATTTCGTTATAGGTTCCCGCAAAAGGTACACCAAATACATGTTTTTGGTAAGCATTTGGAGAGAAATTTAAAATGACTACATAATTTCGATCTTCATTTTTACGTAGGAAAGAGAATAGATTTTCATCCGCATTATCCGCATCTATCCATCCAAAAGAAGTCCAATCATAGTCTTTTTCATAAAGCGCAGGAATCGTTGTATATAATTCTCCTAGCTTTCCAAAATACTTATTGAATGCATCATGCATTGGATATTTTAATAAATCCCAATCACATTGTTTCGTTTCATCCCATTCACGGAAATGAGCTAATTCATTTCCCATAAAATTCAATTTCTTTCCAGGGTGTGTAAACATATATAGGTAAAGAGTTCGTAATTGTGAGAATTTCTGTTCATAACTTCCCCACATTTTATCTACGATTGTTTTTTTACCATGTACAACTTCATCATGGCTGAATTCCACCATAAATCGTTCAGAATAGAAATATGCCATAG
This sequence comes from Amedibacillus sp. YH-ame10, assembly GCF_053848885.1. Lineage (NCBI taxonomy): Bacteria > Bacillati > Bacillota > Erysipelotrichia > Erysipelotrichales > Erysipelotrichaceae > Amedibacillus > Amedibacillus sp. YH-ame10. Next base: position 3,650 of record NZ_JBSPFA010000039.1, on the reverse strand, counting down.
AGAACGTAATACTACTTTGGTGCCATTTACGATAAATAGGATCTTTTTCAAGATATTGTAATGTATCATTCATCCACCCTAAGTCCCATTTGTAATCAAATCCTAATCCTCCATCTAAAGTTGAGGCTGTCACATTCGGGAAGTCACTTGAATCTTCTGCGATTAACATAACACCAGGATATTCTTGTGATAGGTTGTAATTCATTCGTTTGATAAAATGAATAGCTCCTTCGTTTTCTCCTAAATCTTTGTTACCATGCCAATGAATAACATTGGAAATCGCATCCATACGTAATCCATCAATATGATATTTATCAATCCAGAAAGATGCCGCAGACATGAGGAAAGAGCGTACTTCTTCACGCCAAAGGTTAAAGTTTGCAGTCCCCCATTGTGAATCCGCATCTACAGCTTTTTCATATTCATAAAGTGGTGTTCCATCAAAGTATGATAAGGAGAAATCATCTTTTACAAAGTGCACAGGCACAAAATCTAAAATAACTCCTATATTAGCTTTATGTAAAGCATTGATAAGATACATTAAATCTTTCACGCTTCCATAACGAGAAGTAGCACTGAAATATCCACTACACTGATATCCCCATGAACCATCAAACGGGAATTCATTTAAAGGCATCAATTCCACATGCGTAAAGTTATGATCTTTTAAATATGCAATTAACTCCTTTGCGATAGTTTTATAATTCACCCATTCGATTGCTTCATCTTTTTTCCATGAACCAAGATGCATCTCATAAATATTCAAAGGTTTATCAAAGTTTTTTGTACGTGTGGACATCCATTTTTCATCTGTCCACTTCATACTGTCAATATCCGCTACAATACTTGCGGTGTTAGGACGTAACTCGCTATAAAAAGCATAAGGATCCATTTTATCCACAACACGATCGGTTGCTTGGGTGATACGATATTTATACATATCTCCCTCTTTTACATCTTTGATAAATAAAGACCATACCCCTTTATCATCTTTGCGTTTCATTTCATGACCTTTACAACTCCAATCATCAAATGACCCAATGACTTGAATGCTCTTCGCATGTGGAGCATAGGTTGTAAATCGAACACCTTTACAATCTCTTTCTACACACACATGTGCACCAAATGTTTCATATGCATGAATATCATTCCCCTTGTAATATTCTTGTAAATTATGTTTTTTCATACGTAATCCTCCAGTTTCTTTATATCTTCTATTTTACTCTATTTTCCGTATAAAACATAGCGTTTTATGTCATATTTTACATTTATGTAAAGGGTTTCATTACAATATGTGGAAATCGTATGAAAAAGAAAAAAATGACTAGCAATAACTAAAAATAGAAGTATCACAGTAATTGTGTGAAACCTCTATTTTTCTTTATATTTTATAGAACAATCTCTTCATTTACTAATCTAAAAAGGTAAATCTAAATTAAATGACCATTTACCATAATAAACTTGGGTTCCTTCATCATCATTCACTGTTTTATCGAAAAAAAATATTTTACAAAGATAGCCACTATTTTGTTCGATAGAATTACGAAGAGGCATCAAGTCATAATTATAAAATTTCTTTGGTTGTAGAGTAACAAACTTTGGATACGAAATATCTCCAATCATTACATCTACTCTCATTTCAATAGGATACATAGTTGAGACATTCTTCAAATCTATTCTGATATTGTCTAAATTCATATTTACATGGTCTATATAAACATGGTGCATATAGAATAAGTTAGAAGCTTGTTTAACACTTATTTTATCTCTATATTTTTCCAAAACACCCTTCTCACTTAAAATATTGATTAATGTTACATACTCAGCATTTGATCTACACCATATCATATCTAAATATTCTAGACTTAATTTACTTTTAACGATGATTTCGGATTGTCTTTTTTGAACAATGTATGTTTTTTCATCTTCTCTAAGCGCTCCATCATGATATATAGATTTGAAATCAAGTTTCTTAAAGTCTTCAAAATTTTCATATAAATGAAAGCCATGCGTTGCTAACGAACAATCTGAAAAGCGTGTTGTCGGAAGATTCAAAATTTCATAAGAACGAAAGGCTAAAAAAATGGGAACTGGAATATGAGCGGAATTATACCTATCTCTTTCTTGACTAGTTGAATATCCTTCATTATAGAATTGTGTTGGAGTTTTAGGGCGAAAATAAAGTCTAACACAATTTCTTATCTCATCTTCGGTTTGATCTATTATTTCCGTGCTTGCATTTTCATTGCCCATGATTCCTCTTCTAATACATTCATTTCTCGAATATAAGGAACCTTGTTCAAGAATATTAACAATATTATCAATATTACTAAAGTGATATACATATTTAATCCACCATAGTTTGGAAATATCTAAACCAAATTCATTTTTGTGTTCTTCTAAGAATTGTCTATAGGAATTCATAACAATTCCCCTTTATTCATCTTTTCTTCACTTATATCATAAATCTGAACAGCATCTACATATACACCCTTTATTGCATTAAACACTTTACAATTTACAATATAGTCAAGTTTATGTAATGTAGAAATGATTTCTTTACCAAATTCATTATCCAACCACATTACATCAAGGCAATAGAACTCACCATTTCTAAGCTTATTCCACAAATCTTCTAATTCATAATCGATATGTTCTTGATTCAATAAATCACTATTTGATATAAGCTCTTTTAGGTCTTCTTTAAATTCAGCATAAGGTAAATTTTTCACCTCTGTATGCAGCCATTTTTTTATTCCACGCGTTTCTTCATATTCTTTTATATCTTTATATTCTTCTTCATAAATATATATATCAATTGGAAGATTTTTCATATATTGTTCCATCATCTTTTTAACTATTTCCCAATCTAAACCTCCATTTCCACATCCAAGTTTAGGAAATGCAATAGATGTTATGCCCTTTTCTTGGTATGTTTCAACAAACTTTTTTAGACCTTCTTCTATATATTCATATTGTGATTTGTTTCTCCAATGTTGTTTTGTAGGAAAATTCAGTATCCATTTGGTACCAGCATTATAAATCCATAGTTTTCCAACAGAAAGCATTTTGTTTTCACAAAAAATTTGATACTTTTTAAACATATCCGGATATTTTTTTTTGAATTGCAATGCAATACCCTTCCCCATAACACCGTCTGTATTCACTGTGTTAACCAACACTTGTGCTGGGCTATTTAATAAGTCTCCATGAATATACTTTATCATTGTCATCACCATGTTCATTATATCACACCTTCCCATTAGTTTACTACTTTACCAACAATATACACGCACACATTTACCACATGATGCTTACTTTACACTGCATGTTTATATCCTTATTTTACATGTATAGGGCATTTCGTTTACTATCTTAGAAAGATATCATTTTTCTAGGATAAAAGTACCCTTTAAACAACTTATCGTAGATAGTATTCCTTACCGCCAAGGAATCCTTAACTACTGTAAGCTTAGTATATCACTATGTAATTATTTGTCTATTCACTATATGCTATAAATAAACAGTTTCTCATTCGAAAATGATAATGTCTCAATGTATCAATATTGAAAATGTCCCAATGTAATTTAATAAAAGTATATAATATCTCCTTAAGGGAGGTCATTATGAGAAAGGTTGAATTAAGAATG
>NZ_JBSPFA010000038.1:0-24132 GCF_053848885.1 Amedibacillus sp. YH-ame10 | reverse complement strand
GTATTCTTGGAAATGTGATAATATATTCATGTGATATAATCCCTTTCTGAAAATTTGGTTTCGCGATTAAATTTTATAGGGTTATATCACTTTTTTCAATTCCACATCCATTTTACACTATCTTTTAATATGTCCAAATTGACATATATGTATAGTTATGGTATATTTTGGTTACAAAGAGAGTATGCTCTTTATGGATATGGCTTTCTGACCGCTTGAGGTTGGATGTGCAGATTGATGCGGAACCATATCCTTTTTTTATGAAATTAAAGCTGTCATTATCGGCAGAATAGATATATAACTATGTCTACGAACTTTAATTTAAAACACAAAGTAAATGTAATTTTTAATATTTTTTTCTTATCGAATAGAAATAGTAACTACATAATGGATGCTACGCTCATTCAAAAAAACCTTTTAGTTATCACAACATTTTAGTATGCCATATTTCATTTATTTACTCAGTTTTCTATAAATGAGATATCTAGTTTATGATACCATACGAAAAAGAGGAATCTATTATGACACATACCATAGGCTGTTTTTGTATCATCTTTAAATCCAATAAAATACTTTTAGTGAAACGAAAGGATTTTCCTTTGTGGGATCTGCCTGGTGGAAAAAAAGAACAAGGAGAAAGTGAAATTACTTGCGCCATTCGAGAAGCAAAAGAAGAATGTGGATACAGCATTTTTATTGATCAAGAAATTGGACGTTATAAACGCTCGAAATATCAAGATACACAAGTTGTCTTTTCTACCCATGTTCTAGAAGAATGCATCGATTTTACAAGCGATGAAACTAAATGCATAAAATGGTTTCCATTGCATAAATTACCTTATAATCTTGTGCCTAATCGAGGATTGCAAATACAACATTATAAAAAAGGATATTCCAAACTTGAAATATCCCTTAAAGATCGTCACCCTTTATTAGTACTACAACGCTTTTCTAAATTTCTGCATAAATAATGTACACAAAAAGTGTCTCTCAACTTTTTATTGTATAGAAGCTTTCATTGCTTTTAGTTTATCCCAATTTACACGACGGCAGAATTCTGCGATTGCTTCAACGGTTTGTATATAATCTTTGCGATGAATCATCAGACGATGAGAATGCATATAACGAGTTGGAATGCTTAACGTCATCGTTATGATACCATCAAATGCTTTATGAATATTGTCCGCATCTGTTCCTCCAGCAGTCATCATATCATAATTGATATCAAGACCTAAATCACGACAGATATCTTCCATTTCATGTAGAAGTGCTTTATGTGCAATGATACCTGCATCCATCACGCTCAATACAACTCCTCCACCAAGCTTTACTTCCCCTTTATCCATTGGTGTATCTAATGCAGTTGTAACATCCAATGCGATTGCGACATCAGGATGTATAAGGTTTGCGGCAGTTCTAGCACCACGAAGACCTACTTCCTCTTGTACGGTTCCTACAGCATACACATTGGCTTCATGATCATCGTTTTGAATGCGGTACAACACATCCATGGCAAGACCTGCACATAAACGATCATCCCAAGCTTTTCCCATTAAATAATTCGGATTGTTCATAACTTCGAACGTTGTATCTGGTGTAATCATATCACCAATTTGAATACCTAACTCTACCACTTCTTCTTTGTTATCAACACCCAAATCCAAAAATAAATCCATCGGCTTGATAACCTTTTCTTTTACTTCCGCTGGAAGCCCATGAGGTGCACTTGATCCAACCACTCCATGATATCGTTTGCCTTCTTTGGTAGTTACATATAAAGTTTGGGAAGGAAGCACATGTCCCCACCAACCACCAACTGGTAACATTTTAATATAACCTTGTTCATCAATTTCACGTACCATGAAACCAACTTCATCCATGTGTCCACAAATCATAACTTTTGGTCCATCTTTATGACCTTTTTGTAATCCTACAATGGAACCTAAATTATCATATGAAATCTCATCACTGACTGGTGTTAACCATTTTTTCATGACACGACTAACTTCTTTTTCACATCCAGAAATACCATGAGCTTCACTCATTTCTTTGATCATTTCTAGATTCATTTCTCCATAGGCTTCTTTCATAGAAACTTCTTAGCGATTTTCCGCTTTATAAGCGTTAATCTTTTCTTCATCAAGAGATTGGATAATGGAAAGTATAGCTGTTTTTGCACATTCATAATCACGTAGATCTATGATGCTGTTTCCAGTATGACCATTACGAGCACAAATACATGCGCTTAAGGTAGGACATCCAGAAAATAATTTATGAATCCATGCAGCATCCGTTTGTGCCATATTATAAAAGTATTGATATGGAAGTTGTTGTTTTTCACATGTTTGTACGAGTGTATCCAACAACATACGATTTGGCATCATACCCTTATCATAATAGCGAACTAAAATACCTTTCCCTAATTGTCCAACTGCATTCTCTTTTCCACTTATATCATTGGCAAAGCTACAATCCATAACAATACCCATATCTGGATGGATCAAACCTGTTGCTGTTGTTCCACCACGAATTCCAACTTCTTCTTGAACAGTTGCGCCAATGTATAAATCTACATCTAATTCGATATCTTTAAGTGCTTTTAAAACTTCAATTGCCATAACACAACCATAACGATTATCCCATGCTTTTGAAAGAATACGATGTCCATCTTTTAATACCACAAATGGACCATCTAGCACAGCACTATCCCCTACTTTAACACCCCAATCATTTGCCATAGTTTCGCTTTCTGCACCAAAATCAATCAACATTTTCTTTACATCACAGGAAGCAATATCATCACTATCACATACGATATTACCCACCAACTCTGTACCATTGCTAGCTTTCACACGTACTCGTTGTGCATGTAAACTTTGTGGATTAATTCCACCAATACAAATGAATCCAGCTAATCCATTTTTCTTAATACTAGTAATCATAAAACCAATTTCATCCATATGTCCACATACCATAACTCTTGGAGCATTTGGTTTTTTACTCTTCTTTACTGCAAATATAGATCCTAGATTATCATACACAATTTCATCTGCGTAGGATTCCATATGTCTTTTCATTATATGTGAGACTTCTTTTTCATCTCCAGAAATACCAATTACCTGTGTTAATTCTTGCATCAATGCAAGTGTTTCATCAAAATACATAAACGCACCTCTTTCTCTTTTACAAGTTCATTATAAGCCTTTTTTCCATAATGTATATGAAGTTTGTTTCCTAATGCATAGGAAACAAGAAAAGCAGCGAGAAAGCTGCTTTTCTTTGAGTTAATAGGAGTTTGCTTTTTAATGGTATGCGTGTTCTTTGATCATTTCACTTACGTCTTCTTTTTTCGCAAGTGCAAGTGCAAATTCACACATCATTGTTAAGCTTTGTGGTAAACCTGTACCACCTTTTTTAGGCATTTTAAGAATTGTAACATGATTTTTAAATTCTTCAATTGCCTCACTGCATTCCTCTGACATAATAGCAAATGCAGGAATATCTGTTAGTTCATTGATTACTTGTGCCGTTTTTGCAGCCATTTTTCCATAGCTTCCATAATTGAAGCATGGTCCACAAATAACAACATCAGGATTTAACTTTTTGCTCATTGCTGCAAATTTCTTTCCGTTTGTTTCTGGATCTTGCGCAAATGTTCCATCTCCACAATATAGTGTAGCACAAATACTACCACCCATTTCTGTTAAAGACTTTTCAAACATGTGACAAGAACCTATCGCCATTGGCTTTCCACCCATTGCTAAATCTGGACTTTCTTTACCACCAAGTCCTGCTTGCGTCTGATCAAATACCATCAATACTTTCATTTTATTGTTCTCCTTGTTTTCTTTTTTGTAGCAGAAGTAATGCTTTCTTTAGTACTTTTTCACCATCCATCATCCCATAATCTTCTTGAGAGATTAACATCACAGGTGTATCTTCATCATAATTCTTTTTCGTTTCATTGAATAAGTACTTTACCTGTGGCCCTAATAGGATGATATCTGGATGTTTTTCATCTACGATACTTTGCATTTTCTTATAGGAAAATGCAGCAACTTCAATTGGTAACAGATGCTGATTTGCACAGTCTTGCATACGACTAGCTAATAAGCTCGTAGACATTCCCTGATCACAAAATAAATAGAATCGTTTCATAAAGCATCCTCCCTTACACTACTATTATAAAACTTTATCACGAAAAATTCATCCAATTATATTTCCTAGTTATTAGGAAATATAAAAGAAAGAGATAGCGTTCGCTATCTCTAAATCTATACGTTTATAGATATACCTGTTTCCTGTTGGTTTATCTTTTTTTTATGCTTTTCCTGTAGAATTCTAATCGTTATTTTGATATTTTCAAATTATCGCAAGGTATACGATTTGAAATTCTTATAGGTCATCCAATGATAAATCATCGAATGAAATATCTTCGTCGTCTGTTCCTTCTGCATTTTCTTCATCATGTAAGTACCCTTTATCAAGTGCTTTAATGAATGGGAAGTAAATACAACATCCGATAACAAGTAAGATAATCTGCCACACAGCTGCAATCCAACTTCCTGTTGATAACCAACCAGAGAATCCAATTGGAGTTGTCCAAGGTAAGTTTACACCTGTTGTTCTAGGTAGAATTTCTGCCACTGTTAAGAAATATGAAGTACATAAGTTAAACATTGGTACAAAGATAAATGGAATAATCATAATTGGGTTCAATACAATTGGTAAACCAAAGATGATTGGTTCATTGATTCCAAATACTCCTGGAACGATACTTAAACGACCTAATACTTTGATACGTTCTGATTTACAGAATAATAACATACAAATTACAAGCGATAGCGTACTACCTCCACCACCGAAGTTCGTAAAGAAATTCGAGAACGGATTTGTAAAGATATGTGGTAATTCATTGTTTGGTGTACCTGCTTCAAAGGCAATTAATTGATCCGCTGTTAATACGTTACCAATAAAGAACACTGAGTTCATTACGGCTGGACCATTGATACCAAAGAACCATAAGAATGTACACATGAAACTATAGATAGCATTTGCTCCTAATGTATCTCCTAACCCTTTCATAGGTGTTTGAAGAACAGTAAATACGAATCCCTGTGCAGTTTCAAATGGAGTGAACTGGAAGAAGATACGAATTAAGAAACATACTAATAATACAACAGCACTTGGAACTAATGCAGCAAATGAATCTGCTACAGCTGGTGGAACACCTTTAGGCATTTTGATTGTCCAACCTTTTTTGTATACCCAAATAAATAGAAGTACACAAAGAATTGAACAACACAGAGCCATAAAGATACCATTCGTACCAATATTATCGAAAGATAAACCAGCAAATGCACCTTCTACAACGACTTCTCCTGCATCATTTGTAGCATCGTGAATTACAGGTTGTAAGATAAAGAATGAAACTAAGGCAACTGCTGCACCTTGAATTTTATCCCCTTTAAACTCTCTCGCCATTGCATACCCAGTACCCAAACAAGTAAGCAACGCTGTACAGTTGAATGTTGCACGAGATACGGCTTTAAACCATTCTTCCCAGCCTGCCCCAAAGACACCTGTCCAGAAATCTGACCATCCTGGAATAGGGAAGTTAGCAATCAGCAAGAAGATTGAACCAACGATCAACAATGGTGTAGCAATTAAGAATCCGTCACGAATAGCGATCAAAACTCTGTTTTTACTCAACACGTCAGACATTGGCATAAGAATTTTTTCGAGCTTGTCAAACATTTTAATTTCCTCCTCTTTAAACTTCTAAAAAATTTAATAGTGCGCACTAAACTTTTTACAACCTTATTATAATAAAAGTTTATCTTTCACAACATGAAAATGATTTCCTAAGGTATAGGAAATCCTCTTTTCCTAACCAAAATATGAAAATAAACCTTTATTTATCGACTTTTTTTGGAGTCAAACTAAAATTATAAAATCCGTTTATATTCTTGACGAAAGATAAAAGCAGTGATTTCTCACTGCTTTCTTACTTCTATTCTTTTATAATGCGTGATATTTTGATCCTTCTTCAGCAGGAAGCATATATACTTTTGTACCTCCAAGATAATCGTGAATCATACGACGATTGTAATTTGTTAGGGTGAGTAAAAAGGATAAAAATGTCATGAAATATGTGACATATCCAAAAAAGGAAGGATAATCAATACGTGCTGTTAGTACTACCAATTGTACAATATATGTGGTCGTAAACACCGCAAGTTCAATAAAGGTCATAGCAATTACATTTCTTAAAAAGAGCGCTTTTGCACTTACTTCAGAATTGTCCATCATTACAATTTTATATTTTAATAATCGTTTTGCAGGTGTTTGACCAGGCCATACCTTCCATGGAATATATACATAATAGAAGATATAAAATAAGAATACAAAGAACGTAATAATATATGCCCAATACAATGGAATACCTGCTAAAATCTGTGTGGTATTTGTAGAACCCGTTAAACATGCTTGAATGATGACGAGAGGAATCACACAGAAAATATTAGAAAGTGCGAAATCGATTAGGTATCCAAAGAATCTTCGGATATTACTAACAGGTGGATGCTCTGTATCTTTTACGACTTGTTCTTGTTTCTTTAGAAGGGCAATACTTAAGCGGTCAATAAGACCCAATTTCTTTTCTCTATACTGCGTCTTTGGTTCTTTATATTTCGTTGTGGTCTTTGTCTTTGCCATAACTTTTCTCCTTACTCAACAATACGTGCAATAAAATCATTATAATCACGACTTTCTAAAAGTGTCGCAAAGCGATTGGCATCACTAACTGCATTGCTCAACCAATCAAAGAATAATTTCAACATAGATCGATCTTCTTCATTGATAGCCAATAAAATTACTAATTTTACCTCAAAAGGCCCCCAAGGAATTGGATTTTTTAGGATTGCGACCGATATGTTAGATTTGATACTCATTACATTGAAGCTATGTGGAACAGCAAAACTGTACGCAAATGAAGTTGCGGACAAAGATTCCCTTTTCAACACGGATTCTTTGAAACCTTCAGGAATATATCCAGCTTCTTGTAAGTTATCACACATATAGTTGATCACATCTTCATGAGTTGCTAAATCCACATCCGTGTAGAAGAAACGTGGTTCGATCATTCCTGAAATTCCTTCTTCAAATTCTTTTTGGAATCGTTTTTTATCCAATAAGTTTAATGCTTGAAAGATACGACTTTCATCTTCCAAATTCACAAAGAGTGATATTTGTATGGTTGCGATATCTAAATCATGTTGTAATGGTAACGTTGTTAAAATCAAATCTGGTTTGGCATCTAAAATGGTTTTCTGTTCGAAGAAATTCAAACAATCCACGATTCCCATACGCTCACCAAATCTATTTTCTACCTTACGAACACACATATTACTTAATGCTTGATCATGAGGATAAATCATAATTACACGATACTTCCCTGAAAGATTTGCGCGTTCAAAAGCAGATCCTAAATGAAGTGATAAAAATCCAATTTCATTTTCGCTGATGACTTCATTTAATTGTTCTTCAAGGTAACGTGCAACTCGTATCCCCATTTCAAATACAAGAGGATATTTACGTTTGATTTCTTGTAGGTATACATTTGATACATCGATTTTTTTCATTTGACGTTCCATTAAGGATTGCATATGCATTTTCAATCCAATGCGCAAATCGACGTCCTGTGCAAAATCAATATCAAAATCATCATGGATAACTTCCAACATACCATCGATGATTTCATCACTCGTCAAACTATGATGGGATTCATGAACCAAATCTTTTGAATAATTCGTTCCCTTTTTCCCCATCAATAACAAAGCCAATAACGCTACTTCATCTTCTACGATTTCAATGCGAATTTTTTTCGCAGTATTTTGGAAGAACTCACAAGCAATTTTATACTCTTGACTTTCTTTCAATTCATCGTTGTTTCTTTCCGTTTGTATGTAGTTATGTCGTAAAATTCTTTCAATCGCAATTCCAACATGTACCATTAACATTGGAAATGCCATTTCTCGTACATGAAAATTATATTTGTTGAATGTTTGTTCAAGAGTATCTTTCACAACCAACAAATCAAAATCGTTATACAAAGCCGCAAGGTTATTCAAGTTTAAGAAATTCCCTTGTGTTTCTTCTGCTAATAAATCTTTATATAGTTTACGCTTACTCTCTTCACTTCCTTCCAAATGGATGAAGTTCTTAGAACGTACTAATTTCAAATTTTCATAAGGTTCGATCATTTTCTTAATACGCTTAATATCGTTATCTATGGAATACTCACTTACAAACACTTGATCTTGTAAGTTTGTAATACTTAATTCGTTTCGTTGAAATAAGAGCTGTTGAATGATATACACACAGCGTTCTTGTGGTGTTTGGGCAATTGGTTGCTCAATCTCAATATTGAGTGTACGAAGAATCTCTTGATTCAAATGATATCCATAACGAAGATTTGATTCAATCAACGCATCTTCATAATAACGGTTGATAGAATCGATATCTGAACGCACTGTTCGGTCCGACACATTTAAAAGTTTCGATAACTCTTTTCCAGTAATCCAATCGTTAGAATCATTCATCATCATGATAATTCTTTCTTGTCTTTTATTTAGTCCCATTTTGTCAATCCTCTCTAATGATATTATATAGAAAAATTTCCTAGGAATAATTTAACATAATTTCCTAGCACTTAGGAAGTATTATGAATATATTTCTTCCTACTGCCTAGGAAATCCTTTTGATAAAACGCAAAAGGAAAGGCATTATAATTATATGGAACTTGGAAAGAGGGTCTCTTATGTTAACACATTCTATGAAAAACAAAAAGCTTCGCTATGTATTCAGTATTATTGCAGTCATTGTTTCTGCGCTTTTACAAACGTATGTAATTCAAGCTTTTATCAATCCTAGCAATTTACTAAGTAGTGGGTTTACTGGTGTAGCCATCTTAATCGATAAGATTAGTTCTTTATATGGTATACACATTTCTACTTCAATAGCCATTTTAGCACTCAACATTCCTGTTGCCTTGGTATGTTATAAAAGTATCAGTAAAAAGTTTACCATACTTTCTAGTATACAGTTTGCCCTCACCTCCATATTCTTAAACATTTGTAATTTTTCTCCTTTGTTTGATGATGTTGTATTGAATGTAATCTTTGGAGGATTCCTATATGGCTTATGTGTGGTAGTAGCACTTAAGGGAAGTGCCTCTACTGGTGGTACTGATTTTATTGCGTTGTATGTATCTAATAAAATCAATCGTTCTATATGGGAACAGATTTTTATATTTAATGCTCTAATCCTATGTATCTTCGGGTATATGTTTGGTTGGATTTATGCGGGATACTCCATTGTATTTCAATTCATTATGACAAAAACCATATCTACCTTTCATCATCGTTATGAACGAGTTACCTTACAAATTACTACAACCAATCCAGAAATGATGGTGGATCGTTATGTAGAACATTATCGTCATGGAATTTCTTGTATCCAAGGATATGGTGGATTCAGTAAAAAGAAGATGTATTTATTGCATACAGTCGTATCCTCTTATGAGGTTGCGGATATTGCCAATCTGTTAAGGGAAACAGATCCAAATGTCATCATCAATGTATTACGTACAGAAGAATTCTATGGTGGGTTCTATATGGCACCTATAGACTAAAAAAAGGATTGCATTCTTCACGAGCTTTACGTATCGGGTGTGACAGGTATTTATTCCAATTGACTCCTTCCATCACTTTAAGAAAACTGAACATTAGATCTGAAGAATTTAACTTTTTTCCTAAATCTAGTGGTAAAATCATCTGTTGTGTAGTGTAATCTATATTGCTTAGGTATGTATAATTTAACTCTAACACATCGTTGTTTTCCATAGTTAAATTATACCAAAAAAACACGTTCTACTCTTATGAGTTTGACGTGTTTTTTATGTTATGGATGTTTTTTATTTGTTACAGCCTCTTTTTATTTTGCTTTCATCCCTTGATGTTTCATCGTTAAAATATTGGTTGGGTAGGAATAGATTTGTTTTTGATCTCTAGCATATTGCTTAATTGCCATATCTAATAAACGAGTAATTAGTTCTGGAAAAGGAATACCACTTTTTTGCCAGAGATAAAAAGAAAGGGATCCAGGTATGGTATTAATCTCATTGATATATAAGTCTTTGCTTTCATCATTCATTAGGAAATCTATTCTACTAACGCCACTACCACACAATGTTTTAAAGGTTTCTTTTGCGAGTTCTTGAATTTCTAATGTTAAATCTTCTTCTAAATCAGCAGGGATTTTACGTGGTGCATTTTGCATACCCTTGCTCGCATCCACTCCAATATATTTGTCCTTATATGATAAAATATCATCTTGTTTTTTTACTTCTTCTAACACACTGGCAATACACTCCACTTCATCTCCAAGGATGGAACAGTTAATCTCTCGAAGGTTCTCCACAACTTTTTCAATAATGACTCTTCGATCGTATTGATATGCTTCGATCATAGCCTTATGAAGTTCTACTTCATTATGTGTAATACTAATTCCAATACTGCTCCCTAGATTAGCTGGCTTCACTACAAGAGGGTACCCCAATCTTTCCGCTTTACGAAAAAAAGAATCATCCAATGGTGTGGATAATGTCCAATAATACCATGGAACAATAGGGAGAGCACTATCTTCTAACACCTGTTTCATTATAATTTTATCCTGTCCAATAGCACCTCCCAATACACGTGGTCCAACATATGGAATTTTTAAGGTTGATAGAAATCCCTGAAAACTTCCATCTTCTCCATGCGTACCATGTAGGATTGGAAATACGATATCGAATTCTTTTTCCTTAGCAAATAGAGAATGCTTAACAGGGATGATAAAAAAATGTTGGTTGCGATGAATCAACGTAACCTCACTACAATAACCTGGGATTTTTTCCATCTCTTCAAACGTCTCTAAAGAACATAGTGTAATATCATGATACATTTTACCGTCTTTAGAAAGGTATAAAGGAATGACTTCGTACAAATAAGGATTCATTTCCTCCATCACTTGATGTGCAGAGAGGATACTAATTTCATGTTCTACGGATTCACCACCAAATACAACAACAACTCTAAGTTTCATAGCATTCTTCCTTTCATACAGTCTAGTGTATGCGTTCGCCTAAAAATGGTTAATGGTTGAATGCATCTGGAAGATCATTTTCCAATAAAACCGTTGTATCTGGCGTAGCTATTGAATTCAAACATGAAAATGCTTCTTGTATCGTAGATACGATATGCAATTTGGATAATGGAAACTTTTTTTCTCGTAAGCCTACTACGATATCTTTTGTTTGTTGTTTCCCAACAAGAATTACTTCATCTACACATTGCGCCATATAACAACCAAATTCATAATGAGCCTGTTTACTATCTTTTCCAAGATCTAAAAAACCAGGGGTTATAATAACTCGTTTACCATCCAGTTGTTTCATTACTTCTAATGCGTAATGAGCTCCTTCTGGATTTGAATTGTACGCATTGTCTATAATTGTATAAGCTTCATTTTCGATAATTTGTAAGCGATGTTCTACATAGGATAAACTAGAAACCAGTTGTTTGAGAACATCCCAAGATACATTTAGCGTATGTGCTACCGCTATCGCTCCTGTAATATTTACTACGTTATGACGTCCTAAAAGCTTACAAGAAAATGTATGTCGTTCTTTTTGATAGACCACATCAAAACTACTTCCAGCTTTAGAATAGGTAATATTCGCTGCTCGATACTTACACTCAGGACGAGTTCCATACGTCACAATGGTACACGTATTTTGAATTTTGTACTCACGAATATATGGGTTATCATAATTGATAAATCCAATTCCATCCTTTGGTAGCTTTTCAATCATTTGCATCTTTTCATGAAGAATGTTCTCCATGGAATGAAAGGTAGAAAGATGTTGTGGTCCAACTGCACTTACGAAACCATACTGTGGTTGAACAAACTCCATCAAACGCTCGATTTCATGCACATGATCCGCACCCATTTCACAAATAAAAATCTCATGTAGATTTTGTAAATGTTGACGTATGGAAAGCGTAATCCCCATCAGATTATTATAGGAGTGTGGGGTTTGTAGTGTGTAATAGGTATCTGACAACAAGGTGTGTAAAATATTTTTAATAGATGTTTTACCATAACTCCCAGTGATTCCAACACAACGAAGATGCTTATGGCTTCGTAATATTTTTTGAGCATCTTTAACAAAATACATACGTATTCTCTCTTCTATGGGTTGTGTCAAATACGCAATGATTATAAGAAAAAACCATGGAGAAAAGTATAAAAAAGGAACACAAGCTATCCAAATATCATTCGATAATACCTGTAATAAGAATACAAAACATACTATATAAAACAAATAAAACGCAAATAATAACCGTTGTACTCGATGTGTAAATACAAGGGGTTTTCGATACTCTTTCATATCTTCCATTTTAAAGAAAACATATGAATATATAAGCAATAATAAAATTAGTAGTTGTAAGGGTAATTCTTCATGGGATACAAAAAATAAACCATATACACCCAACAAACATAAAAAGGTTCTTTGGATGGACACCCTTTTATACTTTACTTCATGTAGTAGCCATGTTTCATAACGCTTAATTTGGTAACGATTTTGTTGGTACATATGAATGCTGCGTTTCATTGGGGTATATAGAAAAAAAGATAATACGAATAAGAATAAAACGTTTTGAATCTTATCCATATAAGAATGCCTCTACAATACCAACGAAACGTAAGCTTTGATGAAAATAGGCAAAATGGTCTTCTCTTGGAAGCGTGATTAAGGTCGCATTTGGTATTTCTTGTTCCATTTTCTTTCCCATCCAAAGAGGTGTTTGCATATCTCTTTCTCCCCATACAAGCAATGTCTCACATGGAATATGATCTAGACAATACGTAAGATCGTCTTCTACACTTGCTACTAAAACTCCTTTCATAATTGGACTTGCATTTTGATAATCTACACTTCCCATATTGGTAGATACATGCAATCTTTTAAAGCATTTATACGTATATACTCTTAAGTAATACATCAATCCTCGTTTATTCTTAATACCCGCAGCTCCTGTTAAAATGAGTTTATCCACTGGATAACAAATCGCATAACGAATCGCAATACGTGCACCAAAGGAGTGTGCTATAAAGATTGGTTTTTCAATTCCTAACATCGTTAATAATTCATACAACGCATCTGCATATTTTCGAACATCCCAAACTTCTTTTGGTTCTTCGCTTTCACCAAATCCTGGAAGATCCATATTAATAACTTTATAATTTGTTCGAAAGTGATCCGCAATGAATTTCATCATATATTGATTTTGACCCCAGCCATGAAGTAGAACGATACAATCCCCTTCTCCCTCTACACTCACATTCCATTGAATTCCTTGAATAGTATACATAGTGAACCTCCTCCTTCAAGTATATGAAATGTATTTGTAGCTTTGACCTACTTTCAAAAAAAGAGTACATGTTCTAAGACACATACTCTGTTCTCCATTATTTTTTCTTATATGGAGCGCTATCGCGATAGATTCTAAAGATAACTCCATCGGCAGTATTCTCTCCATATACTTCGTAATGATTCGCGCCACAAACTTTTGCAACAATGGATAGACCTAAACCAAAACGTCCTCCTTGTCCCATCTCATATGGTTTGAATAATACCTTGATACGTTCTTCATCCATGCTTGGTCCATCATTGGCGATCGTTAAGCCATCTTCTTCACTCAAACGAATGTCAATGGTAGTTCTTGCATAGCGTAGTGCATTTTCTATGATGTTCTCTACGACAACACGCCATGGTTCCGCAAGCCCATCAAAGAAGACTTCTTCTAAATCTGTTTTTATTTGAATCTCTGGTTTAATAACTTTGATATTTTGAATAACGAGCTCAATAATATCCTTCATATCAGAAGCGATACCTTCACAATCCTGAGAAATCAGGTATTCTACACGATTCATAAACAATAGAGAATGAACTTTTTCTTCTAAACGTTCTGCATTTTCAATAATGACATCTACACTCTTCTCTAGGGTTTCATAAGGATAAATACCATCCTTGATACTTTCTCCATACGATTTGATGGTCGCAATTGGTGTTTTTAAATCATGAGAAATATTATGAATCATTTCTTCCTTGGTCTTTTCTTGTTTACGTAATTCATCACGCATACTCACTAACGCATCCGCAAGTTCTCCAATTTCATCCTTACGATTTACGCGTAATTCCGCATCTTTTCCAAGTTTCACACGTTCGATATAGTTTCGAATTTGATTGAGTGGATGAATTAAGGTAATTACCCACATCATCAACACGATGAAGAAAAATCCAACTACGATGACCGTAATATATACAACACTATTAAAAATCATACTTTCTAGCTTATTCATGTTGTCACTATAAGTACGTGTAATCAATAGGTAGTTATCACTTAATTTAGAAATACTATAAAAAGAATCAATGTGCTCACCCGCAACATTCAATACCTTACCATGTGTTCTATCACTATCACTTTTGCTTAATAGCACTGCAGAGTTCGCTATGGCTGTCCATTCTTTACTATTAGTTACAACATCCATCTCACTTGCTGCACTTGGGTCAATAACAATCTTTGTTTGATCATTTACCTGAACCACACGTGCAGTTAAAGAGTCAAACCCAGATACACTTACATACCAACTCGCTTCACTTTCTGTAGCTTCTTGGCTACTTGCGATCAATGAGTTTTGCGTACTATCCAATTGGTTATAGATTTGATCTTGTATTGCCGTATTTACGTTTCCATTTACATATACAAAAAAGAATACAGTAAAGAACGTTACAAAGAAGAAAATCAACGCAAACAATTGTTGCGTTAGTGATAATTGTTTGATGAATTCATTAAAGCGCTTCATGTTAACCTAAACGATATCCATATCCATAAATGGTATGAATATTTAGATTTGGAAGTTTCTTACGAAGACGACGCAACGTATCATCCACAACACGATCACTACCAAAATAATTTTCTTCCCAAACACTTGTCAAGATCTTATCACGGTTAAAGGCCATCCCTTTATTTTTTATAAACATCATCAAAAGATCGAACTCTTTTGTGGTTAAATCAATTTCCTGTCCATGATCGAACACTTTACGTTGTTCTTCATCCAATTCATATCCATCAATTAAGATACGATTATTCGCATCTTTATACACACGTTTCATAACGTTGTTTACACGTAACACAAGCTCTTTGGGAGAGAATGGTTTGGTAATGTAATCATCACTTCCCTTTTCTAAGCCAATGATACGGTCAAACTCTTTATCACGTGCAGACATAAAGATTACAGGAATCTCTTTTCCCTGTAGACGAATTTCTTCAATCAAATCAAATCCGCTCTTATCATCCAACATGATATCAAGAATCCATAAATGCACATCATCATCCATTACATGCGCACTTGCCTCTTCATATGTATAATACGAACGTACTTCGTACCCCTCTTTTTTTAAATATTGATTCACTAAGTCATTGATTGCTTTTTCATCTTCTACAACACAAATCACTTTTTTCATATAAATCACCTCATACCTCTATTTTAGACTAAATTATGTGAAAAAAAAAGGACTTTCTTAAAGTCCTCTCTCTTTTATGAAATTTACTACGTGATTTACATACTTCTCACATAATTCATCACTCTTTGCTTCTACCATAACACGTACAAGTGGTTCTGTTCCACTAGGACGTACTAAAATTCTACCTTCATCACCTAATTCAGCCGCAACTTCATCCACAACCTTTAATAGGTCTTTGTCTTCTAAAGCCGCGTGTTTATCTTTTACAGGTGTATTAATTAATAATTGAGGATAAATAAATAAATCTTCTCCTAATTCTTTTAGTGATTTATTTCTATCTACCATGATTTCTAATAGTTTCAATGCGGTTAATAAACCATCTCCTGTATTCGCATGTTCATTGAAGATAATATGTCCTGATTGTTCTCCACCGATAGAGTAACCATGTTCACTCATACATTCATAAACATATTTATCTCCTACTGCAGTTTGTTCATATTTGATATTGCTATCTTTTAGAGCATGATAAAGTCCAAGATTACTCATAACAGTTGTTACCACAACATCATCTTTTAATAATCCTTTTTCTTTCATATAACGTCCACAAATAAACATTGTGTAGTCACCATCAATCAAGTTACCTTCTTCATCTACTGCAATCAAACGATCCGCATCACCATCAAAGGCAAACCCTGCATGATAGTTACCTTCACGCATCATCTTCTGAAGCAATTCAGGGTGCGTAGAACCACATTTGTTATTGATGTTGATTCCATTAGGAGAAGAGTGAATAACCTCTACAGTAGCCCCTAAAGACGTCATAGTTTCAGCTGCACAACTTGTTGCACTACCATTAGACAAATCCAATAATACATTGATTCCATTCAAATCGATTGGTACGATAGATTTTAACCAAGATTCATAAAGTTCCAATCCCTCAGACCATTCAAGTACACTACCAATCTTTTCTTCATGAGCCAGTTCAATTTCCTCTAAACCATCAATATAGCGTTCAACTAAGTTCTCCGTTTCAGGATCCATTTTACAACCTGCACCATTAAATAACTTGATTCCATTGTCATAGAATGGATTGTGACTAGCACTTACCATAATACCACAATCAAAGTGCTCTTTTTGAATTAAATAAGATACAGAAGGTGTCGGACACACCCCTAACAAATACACACTTGCACCAGTAGAAGTAGCCCCAGCAGCTAATCCCATTTCAAACATATCACTAGATAAACGAGTATCTTTTCCAATTAAAATTTTCGCATGGCGTTTCTTTCCATAATACCATCCTAAATATTGACCTATTGATACCGCCATATCCAATGTCAATGTTCCATTTGCACGACCTCTTGCGCCATCTGTTCCAAAATATTTTCCCATAAATTACATCCTTCCTTTTACTGTTTCTTTACAGCCTTTACTTTTACAGTTGTAGTCTTTAATTCATAACTTGCTAATTTATTGCTACCTTCTACTAACATTTCTACTTCATACGTTCCTGCTTTATTGATTTTACTCAAATCAGCGGAAATTTTAATATTTTTGCTTTCTACAGAATCAATGACTGCCTTAGCGCCTTTTACCGTAACTTCACTAGTTGTAACTCCTTCAATCGTAAAATTGAAACCATCCAAACTATTGACTAAGTCGATATCTACATTGCTTACTGTACGACTCTCTGCCTTCGCCAGTTTGATGGTGAAATTTACAATTCCTTTTGAAACTTTAGTTACACCATTTGGTAAAATGATTGGCATAGATATTTCTTTATCACCAGTCAGCGTAGAGGCTGGTATGGTGATTGGTAGCTCGATGATATTGTCTAATACCGCTTGACTACCGTATATTGTAACCTCAGGATAATCTACCGAATAGGATTCAATTGCTTTTCCATTTGGTATCGTTCCTGTCGGAGACAAGACAACGTTTACATTCTTCTCAGGACGAGAGACCTTAACTTTCGCTAATAATGTGTCAGGAATAATATCTACATTCATACGATTCCCATTACTATCATACGCATACACTTTTGCTTTCGTTTCAAAATCAGAAGTAACATTCTTTCCAACTTTTACAAGTGCTTTCACATATGCGATCTTATCCAATGTTTCCGTACTTGCTCTTACCAGTACTTCCCCTTGCTCCAATACAGGTTCCCCTAAATCGTAGGTACTATCCATAACTGAACGATTCAAGAAATCATATCCCACATTGAACTTACGAATGGATTTTTTCTTAATGGTAACCATTTTACTAGAAGGTTCTAGTACAACATCCACATGAGAAGGGGCTCCCTCTGTGGTAAATGTTACCTCATGTACACCTTCCGTCATATTTGTCATATCCGCAATTACTCGAAAATTACTCTGTTGCTTAATATTTTTAATATCGCTCAAATCTCCAATTACACGAACTTTCACTTTCTTAGGCAATCCAATAACTTCATAGTTCTGTGAAGATATCACTTGTGATACATCATAGGAACCTAAATCCTCTGCACTTTTTGTTGATTCAAAAATATTCGCATTAGCTGAATTCATCGATACGTATACCAGAACCGCTAATATCAGCGCAACTACTTTCCCATGTTTTTGATTGAACAATAATTTATCCAGCCAACCACTAATCCATCGGAAAAATTTACTAATTTGTATTTCTAATCTAGCATATGTCTTCGCAAAAGTTTGCGATTTCTCGGCGATTGCCTTTGCCAGTTCTGTTTTTCCCTCAGAACTTAGCTCTATCTTATTCTTTTTTTTCTTTGCCATTAGGAATCACTCCCTTCTTTGGTCTTTTTCACACCGTCATCATCAGCCGATTCATAATGTAGAACAATCGTTTCTGGTTCTACAACATCGTCAAATAAATCCGCACCCATAGTGGATATAGAAGAAGGTTTACGTTCTTCTTTCTTTACTTCTTTTTTCATATCTTCTTTTACGACTTCCTCACTCTTTGTTTTACGAGGACGCTTCTTAGGAACTGGTGTTTCTTCTATTTCTATTTCTACTTGTTTTGCTTTTTGTTTATCATTTTTTCTACTTTCTTCTTTTTTCTCTGATTCACTTACAATATTATCAAAGAATTGATCAAATCCAGAATCTTGTTTCTGAGCCAGATCTTCAATTTCCATTTCTTTCTTTTCTGTTTTCACAGGTTCTACTTCTTCATTCTTCTTCTTTTTCGCATATTTCTGTTCATTTTCATCGCTATCCTTTACACGACGATTTTTCCCTTTAAAGTAATGTGCAAACACACTTGGTTTCTTCCCTTGTTCATACAATGTTTCTTTTAAAATTTCTTTATCACGTGGTTCCTCTGCTTTTTCTTTAGCCACCACATTTTGATTACATACAATATCCATCAAAAATTCATGAAGACTGCTTTCTGATATAACAGAAAGTTTCCCAGCTTCCGCAATTGATATATTCCCTGTTTCTTCACTAACTACAATCGTAATAGAATCCGTAATCTCACTAATACCTACTGCTGCTCTATGACGTGCTCCATAGCTTGTTGGCAACTCCCTTGTTGTTGGTGGGAAATATGCCGCAGCACAAGCAATTTTTACCCCCTGTATAATAACTGCCCCATCGTGTAATGGTGTACCATATTGAAATATCGAACACAACAATTCACTGGATACAACAGAATTCATAGGAGTCCCTGTTTTAATAAAGTCAGACAAGGAATGTCCTTGTTCTATTGATATCAATGCGCCTGTCTTTGTCTTTGACATTTCTGCACATGATTTTACTAATTCATCTACAAGTTGTTCTCGCTCATTTACCGTCAACGTAGAAATTCTAGAGAACACACTTGTCTTCCCTATCTTCTCTAAGATATTTCGAATCTCTGGTTGGAAGATAATAATGATTGCGATGACTCCCCAATTCATAATAGAATCCGCTAAATTCTTAACAGTATTCAACTCTAACACAGAGGCCGCAAAACGAATGATGATAATCAACAAGACACCTTTAAAAATCTGTATGGTTCTTGAATTATTTTTAACAATACGTAGGCAATAATAGATAACTGCCCACACAAATGCAATATCCATCAGCAGCAGTATCAAAGTCTTTAGATTGTTTAATGTGAAATAACTGAACATAGGAACACTCCCCTCGTATTTTATATTATAGCATAAACACTTCCTTACTACCTATCTTTTTCTTATGAAATGACATGAAAAAAGGAGTCAAATAGACCCCGATTTCTAACAAATTGCTTATCCTTCCATAACATCCGCAATACAAGCACCCACGCTAGCATAAACTGCCTCTGCCTGTTCTTTGATCACAGTTCTTGCATGTGCAACAGCACACCCATGAAATTCTTGAATCATTGGCACATCGTTAAAAGAATCTCCAATCGCATAAATATCTTCATGGCATAAGTGGTACTCGTTTTCTATGAAATACAAACCCTCTGCCTTACTAACACCTGCAGGCACAATATCTACACAATTGATATTTACATAGGCCACTGCATACCCCTTGAAATGTACATTGATATGATGAGCAATTTCATCTGCTAATTCACTATCATTTAAGGAAATCACCAATTGTGCTATCTTTCCATTATCTAACACTTCTTCTTCACGAAAATTTTGATCTGGCATATTGGCATATTTATGATCCACTTGTTGTTCATCAATTGAAAATTTATAACGATGATATCCATCATTGATAACATAGGATGCACAATCTACCTCTTTTATATAACTGATAATATCCAACGCTTTATGAAAATCCATATACAAACATTGTAATTTTTGAAATTCACGGTCATAGATAACACCACCATTATTTGCCACTATAAAGTCAAATTCAATTTCGTTGTTCTTTATTTCTTGTTTGATAGACTCCATACTTCTTCCCGTCACAATCCCAAACATATTCCCCGCTTTTCGAAATTTACGAATCATTTCGATATCTTTTTTATCCACGTACTCCTGTGTACGTAATGTTCCATCATAATCGCTTGCGACAATCTTCATTCTACGACCTCCTTATATACTCCTCTATTTTAACAACTTACAAAAAAAATACAAGTTGATGCATAAGTTTTTAAAGCTTCTCCATACTACTTTTAGGAGGTGTTAGAAATGGCACAGAAAAAATACCGCCCAGGAATGAACTGCGAAAAATCTGGAAAATACACTTGCTACAATGCACAGGGTAAAGAAATCAACAGTGACGTAGACGTAGAAAAGGGTAGACGTTTTCCTCCTTCTCAGGAAGAAGGATGTTACTACGAGGAACAGTAATAACACTGGATTCCTGTGAGTCTTATACATTTGTATAAGAAAAAAATCTCTTCGCACGAATGTGCATATAAGAGATTTTTTTATGTTTTATCCAAGAGTCTATAAACGGCTCTTCCGTTTCGAACACCCAACTGCAACACTTTTACTACTTCTTGTTCCTCTTCCATAATCTTCACAAGACAATATTTATCCTGTAAAAGTTTTTCAGCCATTGGTTTTGTAATTTCTTTATCAATATCAAGGAAGAAACGATCTTCCTTCCATAAAGCAAATTTACATCCATTTCGATAATTCACACAACCAAACCCTTTGCTATTTTCAACGATTTTATTTCCACAAACTGGACATAATCCAATTGCTTCACGTGAATCATCAATAGGTACATCTCCCCCTACTCTTATATTTGAATAGTCTTTATGAAGATGTGGAACGAAAGCTTCTAATACACTATCTACCAAGGTCTTCACATCCGCTTTTCCCTCTTTGATATCTTCTTGTATCACCCACCACTTCGCGGTTAAATCTGGTTTTTTGATTTCGTCAGGTAAAACATGATAAAAATCTTTTCCTAATTGTGTCGATACAATATTCTTTCCTTGCATCTCAACATAGTGACGCTTCATTAAGGTTTCCACAATCGAAGAACGAGTAGCACTCGTTCCAATAGAACCATTCTCGCCTTTTTTATCTTTGTCTTTTTTCTTCAAGATTTCCTTGATTTCTTTATCTTGCACATATTTCGCAATGCTCGTCATATCCTTAATTAAGGTAGCCTGCGTATAGCGTTTAGGTGGATTCGTTTCTTTTTCCGCAATTTCACTATTACTTAAAGTAATCTCATATGTACCAGCTGGAATGTCAAACTTAGAAGAATCTTCCTCTTCATCATTTTCTTTTTCTTCTTTATCTGCTTGAAAATGCTGTTTATATCCTTCATCCATTATAAACGTACTTGCTGCTCTTAAATCACCATGCTCTGTTTTCACAACTGCTGTAATTTGACGTTTCTTAATCGGAGGTAAAAACTGCATAATATAGTAACGTGCAATTTCTTCATACACCTTTCGCTCATCTGGTAATAACGCTTCAATTTTAAAGTCTGACATCGTTGGTATAATCGCATGATGTGCCGTTACAAATTTATCATTAAAACATTCAGAATGAATTTGATAATTCACAGGATATTCTTCTTGTAACTTTCCCATCACATGAGGTAATACCTTATTTGCTTCTGTAAAATGTTCTTCTTTTAAGTATTGTGAATCACTTCGATTATACGTAATTGCTTGGTATTTATCACGTAATGTCTGCGTAATCTGATCCGTCTTACTTAAATCAAAACCAAACTTGCTATTCATATGTGCTTGTAATTTCGCAAGATTAAAAGGCAATGGTGGTTTTACATCCATCATTTTTTCTTCTACTTTTACCTTACGAGATACTTCCTTCATAATATCTGCTTCGATATCTTCCATCACACCTCGTTGTAAAATATGTTTGTCATCTTCCAAAATATCTTTTTTAGGTTTCAGTTGTAGTCCAATATCAGCCAATGGATCCTCAAGATGACCTTGTATCATCAATTCATAATATTTTTGTTTCACATGAGAATCAATTTGTTCATCTCTAGCTACAATCAACCCTAAGGTAGGACTTTGTACACGTCCAACACTCATTCCTTTACGTAGCAAAGATAATGAAAATAAACGTGAATAATTGATTCCTACTACATAATCCGCAACTGCTCTAGCATACGCACTATTTCCTACTGCTTTAAGCTTTTCATCATTATCAATCAATTCATGAAATGCTTTTCGAATATTAGCAGGAGTATTATCGTTAATATATACACGCTTCACAGGTTTCGTATTTCCTGCATAATCCAAGATTTCATCAATCAAAAACTGTCCTTCATCATCCGGGTCACCAGCATGAATGATTTGATCACATTGCGCCATCAACTCAATGATTTGCATCACACGATCTTTTTTATTCCCATCTGGAACTAATTTCCAATCCTCAAAACAAATTGGTAAATCTTCTTTCTTCCACTTCTTATACTTTTCATCATATTCATCTGGTTCACAAAGACGAAGCAAATGTCCATATGCCCATGTAATGATTACATTCTTCTTTACAATGACCCCACGCACTTCTTTGTTAGGACCATCAATGGATGCCGCAATGGCTCTTCCAAGCTCTGGCTTTTCCGCAATAATTAGAGAACGCATTTGCCTCCACCTTTCTTTATTCTAAATTAGATTATACCAAATTTATTCATTTTCGTTCAGTATTTTTTTAATTTTAAAATATGTGATTTAAAAAAGTTATCACAATCTTTAGGATTTTTTAATTTTATTTCGTATTAAGTATAGTGGAGGGGTGTGTATGCATAAGAGTAGTTGTGCTGATCACTTGGAAAGGAACACATGGCTGAATTATGTATCACCTATTTGATACTCGTTCTTACTCTTTCCCTTTTACGGCGCAAAGGTAAGTAGTATCTAAATGGGGATGGGTGGGGATACATAAAGTGCCAGTTTACTTTCTCATGATTTAGCACCTTCCAACAAAAAGGGAACGAGTAGGAGCTCGTTCCCTTTCCCTGTCCAGTTGACAGTTCTTATGATTTAGCATCTTTATTATAATAAATTTTTATCTCTCTCGCAATATCATATATTGTATATTTATATGATATTATCATACAAATTTGATTATTTTTCATTTTATTTAGGATTTTTTAATTTTATTTCGTATTAAGTATAGTGGAGGGGTGTGTATGCATAAGAGTAGTTGTGCTGATCACTTGGAAAGGAATACATGGCTGAATTATGTATCACCTATTTGATACTCGTTCTTACTCTTTCCCTTTTACGGCGTAAAGGTAAGTAGTATCTAAATGGGGAGGGGTGGGGATACATAAAGTGCCAGTGTACTTTCTCATGATTTAGCACCTTCCAACAAAAAGGGAACGAGCGAGCACTCGTTCCCTTTCCCTGTCCATTAGACAGTTCTTATGATTTAGCATCTTTATTATAACCAATTTCACGCTATCTAACAATATCATATATCGTATATTTCACAAAATCCTAAATTTTTATTTGGAAGTCCGTTTTTTATAAATTAACTGCAATAAGTATGAAAGGTGTAAGATATAGGTGTGTTTCCTTGTGACACTTTAAAGGAGGTTTACTTATGAAAAACTGGAAAC
>NZ_JBSPFA010000037.1:0-24425 GCF_053848885.1 Amedibacillus sp. YH-ame10 | reverse complement strand
ATTTTCTAGAGAATCAAAAGTAAAAACTTGTCGTGTCCTTCTTTGGCTCTTCTTAGAGCCTTTTCGTCATGTTTTTTTCGTTTTCTCTCATTTCCACTTAAATTATGCAAGTTCCTAATAGATTAAAAAGGGAATGAGCTGCAACTCATTCCCTTTTCTGTACCAAATAACCGGCACTCATTATCAGCACCTTTATTATAATCTCTCTTCACAGAAATCACAATACTATAAAAGATATAATCGCTAAATTAATATACCCTTACAGTGATCGATTTCATGTTGAATAATTTGAGCTGTAAACCCATCATAAGATTTAATTTTGACTTTCATATCACAATCAAAATAACGCACTTTTATCTTAGAATAACGAACCGTCTTACGCTCTCCACTCAAGGATAAACACCCTTCTTCCACTTCATATTTTTGACCACTTGTTTTCATAATAGAAGGATTCAACATGATTTGATAATCTTTCATAATATCATCCCAGAAAATAATGATGTTCTTATGTACCCCTATCATATTCGCTGCCATTCCAACACAATGATCTTTATGTGCCATAATAGTATCTAATAAATCTTGTATTACCTCTTTATCTGCACTTGTCGCATCCACAGATTTTGCTTGTAAAAACATAGGATCCTTCATAATTTCTCTTATCATACACATATCCTCTTTCTCATTCATACCTACTATGAGTTTATCATGCACATCTTTGAAGTTCAATAAGAAAAGATCAGTTCAATAGAACCGACCTTAATTTGGATTTTTTGTAATACTTAATACTTTATAACCATGTTCATTTAACTCTTTTTCAAGTTGATCTGTTTGGAAAGTATCAATACGGATGATAATATCAGCAAATCCATTATGTTGTGAGTAAACACCTAAATGTGTGATATTACAGTTATTGCGTACGAATATTTCTGATAATTTACCAATGGTACCTAACTCATCTTTTACTTCCACACAAACACGACTTCCGCTTTCACGATATCCTAAAATATCTAAGAAAGAAGATAATACATCATTGCTGGTTAAGATTCCAACAACTTCGTTGTTATCATTGATGACTGGCAAACAACCAATGTCATGTTTGAACATAAGCAATGCCGCATCTTCTAAGAAACGATCTTCGTGAATCGTGATAACGTCTCTAATCATGATAGCATCTACACTCGTTTTAGAAAGTAGATAATTCAATTCATAGATGCTCAAACTAGTTGCTTTTGATGCCCCATTCTTTGAAATCATACTTTCTGTCACAAGACCAACCAGTTTTTTACCACTAACAACTGGTAAACGGTGCAGTTCGCGCTCGTTCATAATGTCTACGACATCACTGATTTTACTATTTATATCAATACATACAGGATTTTTTGTCATTCTGTTCTTTACGTACATGTTTTTATCCTCCCAAATAAGCCTTCTGAATATCAGGGCTTTCAATCAATTCTGCACCAGTACCACTCATCACAATTTTACCAGTTTCCATAACATATCCACGATCTGCGATGGATAAAGCCATTTTGGCATTTTGTTCTACAAGAAGTACAGTAGTGCCTTTCTCATTGATATCTTTGATAATATTGAAAATTTCTTTGACCAAAATTGGTGCTAATCCCATACTAGGTTCATCTAATAATAGTATTTTAGGTCGAGCCATCAACGCTCTTCCCATCGCAAGCATTTGTTGTTCCCCACCTGAAAGTGTGGATGCATCTTGTGAACTACGTTGTTCGAGAATTGGGAATCGTTGATAGATATCTTTTAAGTCTGCCTTAATGCCATCTTTATCTTTTCTTAAATAGGCACCCATAATAAGATTTTCATACACACTCATGCCAGAGAAAATATGTCTTCCTTCAGGTACATGTGTAATTCCTTCTTTTACGATGTTTTTTGCGCTTGTTTTATTTAATGAATGTCCTAGGAAGATGATATCTCCACTGGTTTTCTTTAGTAGTCCACTTATAGAATGAAGAAGAGTGGTCTTTCCAGCTCCATTGGCACCAATCAAGGAAACAACTTCACCTTCATGTACTTCCATAGAAACATCTTTTAAGGCATGAATAACTCCATAATGGACATTTAGTTCTTTTACTTCTAACATCTTAAATATCCTCCCCTAAGTATGCTTTTATGACACGCTTATCATTCTTAATAACTTCTGGAATTCCATTGGCGATACATTTACCATAATCTAACACATAGATACGTTCACAAATCTTCATAACCAATGACATATCATGCTCAATTAATACAACTGTCAAATTAAATTCATCTTTAATTTGATGAATAAGATTTGTTAAATCTGCTGTTTCCTGTGGATTCATACCTGCCGCTGGTTCATCCAAAAATAGAATTTTTGGTTCTGTTGCTAAGGCTCTAGCGATCTCCAAACGTCGTTGTTCTCCATAAGGAAGATTCTTAGCAAGTTCTTGATGTTTATCCAATAAATTTACAATTTTTAATAATTCTTTTGCTCGTTCTTCAATGATACGTTCTTCTTTATAGAAGTTTGGAGTACGTAAAATAGCTTGTATCGTACCATATTTGATATTTTTATGCATCGCTATTTTCACATTATCCAATACTGTTAAATCTTTGAATAGACGAATGTTTTGAAAGGTTCTAGCCAAACCCATGCGTGTAACTACATATGGTTTTAATCCACCAATTTCTTTCATCGTACCATCGATATTCAATTGAATACTACCTTCACTTGGTTCATAAACACCAGTTAACAAGTTAAATAACGTTGTTTTCCCTGCACCATTTGGTCCAATTAAACCAATCAATTCTTTTTCATTGATTTCCATATTCACATTGCTAACTGCACATAAACCACCGAAATTTTTGGTAAGTCCATTTACTTTTAATATTGTCATCGCTATTTCGCCTCCTTCTTTTTCTGAAATTTCTCAAGAAGGGCTGAGAACGTAAATTCTTTTGTCCCAAAAATTCCCTTAGGACGAAATACCATAATCAACACCAATGCTGCTCCATAAATAATCATACGAATATCTGAGAATTGTTGTAGGAACATATTGATAAATCCAATCATAATTGCCGCTACTACAGAACCTGTATAACTTCCCATACCACCAAATACAACAAGAATTAAAATATCTACTGATCTTGCCCATGTAAATAAGTCTGGTTTTACAACATAGAAGTTACATGCATATAAAGCTCCCGCAAGGGCTGCTAATACCGCACCGATTACAAACGCAATCGTTTTATATTTTGTTGTGTTGATACCCATTGCTTCAGAAGCAATTTCATCTTCTCGAATAGAAATACATGCACGTCCTGGTGCACTTCTAGAAAAGTTTAGAACCACAAGCATAGCTACGATGATACAAATCACCAACAATGGCCAAGTTGTTAGTTTTGGAATTCCAAACAACCCCGCAGCTCCATTGGTAACTTCCATATTCAATACAACAATACGAACGATTTCTGAAAATCCAAGTGTTGCGATTGCCAAGTAATCACCCTTTAATCGAAGTGTAGGAATTGCGACAATCAACGCAACGATAGCACTGATGACTCCTCCAATCAAAACACCGATTAAAAATCCCGCAATGGTTGGATTTGCTTTGGTCACAATCGCTGCCGCATAAGCACCAATACACATAAATCCTGCATGACCTAAAGAAAATTGCCCAGTAACTCCAATGATTAAGTTTAGTGATACCGCTAGAATAATATTGATCCCAATGGTATATAACGTACTTTGATAATACAATCCAATCGCTCCAGATTGCATCGCAAGTGTAAGTGCAGTAAGGATAACAGTCGTTGAAATAATCCAGCACAAATTTAATTTACTAAATATATTTTTCATATGACTATACCTTCTCTTTCACATTCTTACCTAATAAACCTGCTGGTTTAATGATAAGAATTAAGATGAGGATTGCATACACAACTGCATCTTTATATAAAGAACTTCCATAGGCCGTAACAAGTGCTTCTACAATACCAATAAAGAATCCACCAAACATTGCCCCAGGTATGATTCCAATACCACCAAATACCGCCGCGACAAACGCTTTGATACCTGGTACCATTCCCATCAAAGGATTGATAGTATTATAATACATCCCGACCAATACACCGCCAGCTCCAGCTAGTGCTGATCCAATCGCAAATGTATAAGATATTGTTGCGTCTACATTGATTCCCATCAATTTTGCCGCATTCGCATCAACAGATACTGCACGCATAGAACGTCCTACTTTTGTTTTCTTTACAATGAAGGTCAACACCAACATAAGCGCGATCGCGATCACAAAAATATAAATCTGTTGTGCTTGTAATTGTAAACCAAAGAAATTAAATGTTTCATTTCCGATGGTTGAAGGATAAGTTTTTACTCCAGGACCCATGATTTTTTGTGTAGAATACTCAATAAAGTAACTAACACCAATGGCCGTAATTAAAGCCGCAATACGAGTCGCATTACGAAGCGGTTTATACGCAATACGCTCAATTAACACGCCCAATACTGCACATAGGATCATGGAAAGAGCCAATGCCACAAAGATATTCAAATGAAATTGTGATATGGCAATAAAGCCAATATATGCCCCAAGCATATAAATATCTCCATGTGCGAAGTTGATAAGTTTGATGATACCGTATACCATCGTATAACCAAGCGCTATCAAAGCGTAAATACTACCGATTGATAGACCATTGATCATTTGTTGTAAAAATTGTGTCATAACATCACTCCCTATACTTTAAAATAGGAGAAAGTGTCTTTCCCCTATTTGATGGTTCATAAATTGTTCTCTAAAATTATTTGTTTGGATCTACTTCAATAGCTTCTTTCTGAACACCATTTTCAACCTTAACTACTAATGCAGCTTTTTTAGGTGTATGTGTTTCATCGAATGTAAAGCTTCCTGTAACTCCACTGAAATCAAGTTTCGCCATTTCTTTTTGAGCTTTTTCGTTATCTGCAGAACCAGCCTTTTCAAATGCTTGAATCATTACATTTGTCGCATCATATGCTAAAGCTGAGAACATACTAGGTTCTTCGTTATATTCTTTTTTGTAATCTTCAATGAATTTTGTCAATGCTTCACTTGCACCTACTGTTGTATATGCAGTTGTAAAGTATACATCGTTCAAGTTTTCAGCACCTGCAAGTTTTACAAGGTCTGTTGAATCAAATCCATCTCCACCAACGATTGGTGTGTTAATACCTAATTCTTTTGCTTGTTTGATGATCAAACCAACTTCGTTATAGTAACCAGGAATATAAATTAAATCAAAATCCATATCCTTGATTTTTGTTAACTGTACTTTAAAGTCTGTATCTTTTTCAACATAGTTTAATTCAGTAACGATTGTTCCACCTTTTTCCTTGAATTTCTTCTGGAATGCAGCAGACAATCCTTTTGCATAATCAGAACTAGAGTCTGATAATACCGCTACTTTTTTCTTTCCTAATGTATCCGCAGAATATGCAGCCATTGCAGCTCCTTGATAAGAATCTTCGAAACATACACGGAAAATATAATCGTATACTGTTTTGTCTTTTACATTTGATAATGTTACGTTTTCCGCAGTTGCACTTGGTGAAACGATTAAGACTTTGCTATCGTTTGCAATCTGATAAGTTGCTGCTGAGTTTCCAGAAGTTGCTGGACCAACAATACCATTTACACCATCTGATGTAATTAGTTTTGTCGCAACATTTGTTGACTCATCAGATTGAGATTTGTTATCTCCTTCTACATATGAATATTTTAATTTGTTGTCTTTGTTTTCGTTTGCTTGTTTAATCGCAAGCTTAGCCCCTTTGAATTCAGGTGTACCATAGTTTGCAGTTCCTCCTGATAATTCAAAGTTTAAACCGATTTTAACTTCGCTACCTCCAGTTGATCCTCCTGAACCTGAGTCTCCACCACAGCCGGCAAGTGTTGTAAGTGCCATACATGATACTGCAGCCATTGCTACAATTTTCTTAAAGTTTCCCATGTCTCTCTCTCCTTTTCAATCTTCTATCCTTCAAATTGATATACTTATTATATGAAAAACTCTCCTTTTTTACAAGTCCTTTCTTAGTTATTTTCACAAATTTTCATGAATTTTTCCATTTTATTACATAATCACATTGTTTATCACTTGTGAACACCTTTTATTTTTCGATTATAAACAAGAAACAAAAAGAAAAGCACTCACGTGCTTACTCTTCTAAATCCTCTCCATTACTCTTAATTACCTTTTGATACCAATAGAAAGAATCTTTTTTATATCGTTGTAACGTTCCTGTATGTTCCTCTTCTTCACGGTCCACATAAATGAAGCCATAGCGTTTTTGATACCCATTCAACCAACTTAACAAGTCCGTACATGACCATGTACAATATGCTAAGATTTCACAACCTTCTTGAATTGCTTTCTTTAATTCTTTTATATGTTCTCTCAAATAAACAATACGATAAGGATCATGTATCGTTTTATCTTCTTCTAATTTATCGAATGCCCCTAACCCATTTTCTGAAATAACAATTGGAAGCCCATAACGAGAAGTAATCATTCTACAGCACATACGAATTCCCATTGGATCGATTGTCCAATCCCAATCTGTTGTTGGCAAATATTCATTTACTGGGTTCTTATATAAGCCAGGAACACCTGGTATTTCACTCGTACCTTTTTTGCCTGTAGTATTGAAACTTCCACTGGACGCAATTCCATCAATTGGATTATATTCTGCCACAATTGTTTGATAATAGTTTACACCCATAAAGTCTAATAATTTTGCGGCTTCTCTCATAAACTGCATTTCTGTATTGGTAACTTCTGGCGCAACATTCAACTCGCTCAAATACGCCCATGCTGCTTTTGGATAATGTCCTAGTGCATACGCATCCATCCACCAATAATTTTGTAAATCATCATAATCTTCTTTAGCTAATGCATTTTCAGGACGGCAGTCTTTCGCATAACATGGAGAATACGCAAAACTAGCTCCTACCATTGCGCTTGGATACATCTCCTTTAACGCAACGACTGTTTTTGCGTGTGCTACAAATGCATGATGATTGACCTGATAGAAGGTCTTCATATCGTCCACTTTTCCAGGAGGATGCACACCCTTTAACCAACCTAATCCTGTAAAGATATTTTGTTCATTCATGGTAATCCAGTATTTTACGCGGTCACCATAACGACGTATGATCGTCTTTGCATAGTTCACAAAATCACCAATAATACGATCATTCTCCCAACCACCATAATTATCTTCTAATGCCTGTGGCATGTCCCAATGATACATCGTTACCATCGGTTCAATGTTATATCGCAAACATTCATTAATTACATCATCATAAAACCGTAATCCTTCTTCATTCACTTTGCCATTGCCATCTGGATAAATTCTTGTCCATGCAATGGAGAAACGATATGTTTTCAAACCCATTTCTGCCATCAATTGAATATCTTCTTTATAACGATGGTAGAAATCTACTGCGATATCTCCGGTTGTTGCTTTGAATGTTTTACCAGGAATGCGTACGAATTGGTCCCAATTGGATACACCCTTTCCTCCACTGCGATAGCCTCCTTCAATCTGATAAGCTGCTGAGGCACTTCCCCATAAAAAATCCTTTGGAAATCCTTTCCCATTTTTGATATACATGACGCCACTCCCTTTCTAGTATAGTTCTTGAATAATGGTAGTTTCAAACTCAAAATACTTCGGTATGCTTCTAGCAATAGAATACTCAAATATCTCTGAACTATCCAAATATGCAGTCTGGATCACTTCTGCCACAAAATCGTTATCATCCATATGAAAGTACTGTTTTTCTATTTCGTTAGGACGCACTGCATGTACTGCGACATGAGCACTTTGAATAGTTAAGTGTAATTCTTTGGTAATGTAATAATAAATAGATTCTTGTACATGTTTCGCCTGTAAACCTTTGATGACATTAATCGGCATCCAAGTATATTCTAAAATACGTGGTTCATCTTCAATGAGTCGTACACGCTCTATGTTATAGATAAAATCCCCTGGTTCAATATTTAACTGTTCCGCAAGTTCTTCACTACACTTCTCAATCTCGAATTTCAATACAATGGATTTCATATCACGCACAATCTCACGTTTTGCAGTATGAATATTTTTCAAGGAAGAAATATCTGCCTTATTTCCTTCACTACGCTTTACCAAGGTACCTAATCCACGTTTTCGAACAATATAACCTTCGCTTACCAATTTATCCAATGCTTTTTTTACCGTTAACACACTACAATTATATACACTTGCGAGTTCTTCTCCTGTAGGCA
Organism: Amedibacillus sp. YH-ame10; assembly: GCF_053848885.1. Lineage (NCBI taxonomy): Bacteria > Bacillati > Bacillota > Erysipelotrichia > Erysipelotrichales > Erysipelotrichaceae > Amedibacillus > Amedibacillus sp. YH-ame10. Next base: position 16,106 of record NZ_JBSPFA010000037.1, on the reverse strand, counting down.
ACATGGTGTTAATCGCATATTCCTGTTCTACAATCTTCTCTTTGATAGCACTGTAGACTTCCATATATTTTGGGATCATAGGATTGTATTCCCTTCTGCATATCGTTCCTCACAAAGTGCACTTCCTTTTTCGAGTATTTCCATAACAGCTAGTGTTTGTTCTTCTTTTACAACACGTTCTTTTCCAAATACGATTGCATCATACAAGGCATCGTACACTCTGCCATAATCTCCACGCACACTTGCTATTTTTTCTTCGTGTAGTTGTTCATGTTCATCTGCATATGTGAGTACCCCATATTCATGGAAGGAATCGATACCAAAGTCTTCATGATCAGGCAAATAGAATTTCTTCAAATCCGTTTCTTGCAAGTCCTTTGTTTCTTTCACAAACATCCCCTTTTTTCCATATGCTACAAAACTTGGTCTACTCTTCACTCTAAAAAAGCTAGATTTCACAGAAATCTTCAAACTTTCTCCATAAAACAAATCCAAATCAAAATAATCGTTCATCTTTCCTTTTCCACATAAACACTTCACTTGATAATCTACATTATCTGGTATCCCAAAATAAGAAATCACTTGATCCAGGGTATGACAAGCGTGTCCATATAGAAAGCCTTCATATCGTGAATAGGTAGAATTGTAAACTGCCTGTGGACGGTAATAATCGAAATGCATCTCCATCTCATAAAGCTCTCCTAGCTTACCCGATTCTATAACACTTTGTGTTGTTAGAAAATCACTATCATAGCGTCTATTTTGATAACACTCCGCAATCTTTCCTTTTTCTTTCGCAAGCGCAAAAATCTCTTGTGCTTGCGCAAGAGTCATCATAAATGGTTTTTCAACGAGGACATGTTTATCATGTTGAAGTACGAGTTTTGCATAGTCGTAATGTGAATTTTGCATCGTACAAACAACGATTAAATCAATCTCCTTATCTTCTAAAAGCTCGTTCAAATCACTTGTGTAATGGACACCTTCTATGGTATCCCATGCTCGATGATCTGGATTTCGTTCATAAATTGTTTTTACATGTAAACGTTGTTTTCTCTGCAATACAAATGGTAAATGATACCGGTTTGTACTTTTCCCATTTCCAATATATCCTATGGTCAACATAACGCACACCTCACTTTATATACTTTATTATAAAACATTCATATATGAATTTCAACAAAAATATATTTTTATATATTTAAACATATATACTTTTAATCGTTAGAAATTCGTAATTATTTTTTTCTTGCATTATTGATAAAGCGTAGTATACTAAAAACAGTTATTGCGAGCCAAGGAGTGAAATTAGGACGTAATGATGAGCGCCAGGACCGATGGGTCGACGAGGTTAACAGTTATCGAAAGTTTCGGCGGGTACTGTTACGGTTCATGTGAATCGATAGAGAATAGACAAAGGCCACCAATCATAGGCTACAAAAACTATCTCACCACATATACTTTTAGTATGCAAACATAAACTAATGGAGGAAATAATTATGTGTGGAATCATTGGCTATGCGGGATTATGCAAAATCTCGAATAGTGTTTTAATCGAGGGCTTACAGTCCTTAGAGTATCGTGGATACGACTCAGCCGGAGTAGCACTTGTTCATAATGAACAGGTAGAAATCATCAAAGAAAAAGGAAACGTACGTTTCTTAAAGGAAAAATTAGCGAAGTCTAATATACCGAGTGGAATGTTAGGTATTGCGCACACCCGTTGGGCAACACATGGAGAACCAAGTGAAATCAATTCTCACCCACATCAAAGTGGAAGTGTAACTCTAGTACACAATGGTATCATTGAAAATTACCACGAACTAAGAACCATATTAGAAGAAGCTGGTTATACCTTCCAATCTCAGACTGATAGTGAGATTGCGGCAGCTTATATTGATTATTGTTACCAAAGTACAAAGGATAAACAAAAAGCACTTGCCAAGGCATATCATGCCTTCCGTGGTTCCTTTGCCTTTGCGATCATCTTCCACGATGAGGTAGATGCCATTTACGCAATGCGTAAAAACTCCCCACTAATTTTGGGAGTTGATGCGGACAAAGCCTTTTTAGGTAGTGATATATCTGCGTTCTTAAAATATACCAATCGTTATATCTTATTAGAACACGAAGAAATCGCAAAATGTTCAAGTGCAGGTATTATTATCAAATCTTTGGAAGGTGACTTTATTCAAAAAGAAATCTTAGAAAGTGATCTTGATATCAAAGATATTCAAAAAGATGGATTTGAACACTTTATGTTAAAAGAGATTCACGAAGAAAGTGAAGTCGTTAAGAAAACCATCCATTCTTTAATGCAAGAAGATATCAGTGAATTATTAGATAGTATGCCAGATATGTCAAACTATGAAAGCCTTCATATTGTAGCTTGTGGTAGTGCAATGTATGCAGGTATGATTGCGAAAAGTCTTATTGAAACAAAGGCAAGAATTCAAGTGGATTGTGTTTGTGCGAGTGAGTATCGCTATGCAAACCCTATCTTTAAAGAACATACTCTTGTAATCGTAATATCACAATCAGGAGAAACAGCAGATACCATTGCGGCATTACAACTCGCAAAACAAAATCAAGTGGATACTCTCGCGATTGTAAATGTTGTAGGTTCTACCATTGCACGACTTGCGGATCATGTTATTTATACAATGGCTGGTCCAGAAATCTGTGTCGCTACTACCAAAGCTTATTGTACACAAGTCGCCGTATTATCTTTGATTGCTTGTAACTTAGCATATACCCAAGGCTTCATCAAAGATGAAGAGGCAAAAAGAATTTCAAAAGAAATTCAAGAATTACCTGCGATTATGGATGATTTAATTCATAACGAACAATATGCAATCCTTGCCAAGAAAATCGCAGATCACAACAATGTATTCTTCATCGGAAGAGGATTGGATTATTCCCTATCCATGGAAGGATCTTTAAAGCTAAAAGAGATTTCCTATATTCACTCAGAAGCATATCCTGCTGGAGAGTTAAAACATGGTACCATTTCTCTTATCGAAGAAGGTACTCCAGTCATCGCTCTTGCAACAGATGAAGACTTATATGAGAAAACCATCAGTAATATCAAAGAAGTAAAAGCTCGTGGTGCTTATGTATTGTTGTTGATCAGTGATGATTTACATGTCGCAAATGATTATTATGACGCTATGATTACGGTACCAAAGGTAGACAAACTACTACAAGGAATCTTAACCGTCATTCCTTTACAGTTATTAGCTTATCACATAGCGAATTTAAGAGGCTGTGAAATTGATCAACCTAGAAATCTAGCAAAATCTGTTACAGTAGAATAATGGTATTTACACCTGAAATCTCTCTTCATCCTATTACACACAAACAGGTGTTAAATATATAGAAAAAGACGAACAAGATTCGTCTTTTTTATGTTATCTCAGTCCCAACAATGGGAACACGATATTATTGAATAATTCAAAGATGGTTTCTCTTGCCTGCATCAATGGAACATTTAATGTACCACTTGCCAACAAAAAGATAATTGCGATCATAAAGTAATTCTCATATTGCATAAGTTTGAAGTATGTTTCTTCTTTTAAGATTCCAGTTAATATTTTAGAACCATCAAGTGGTGGAATAGGAATAAGATTAAAGATTCCTAACCCTATATTAATACGTGCTGTAATAATCAACAACTGGAAGATATAATCACCAATCACTGACGTAACTGTCCATACAGGTGCAAACCTCAACAACAAGGAATATAAAATAACACATATAAACGCTACAATAAAGTTCATGAATGGTCCTGCCAATGAAGTCCACATCATACCCTCTTTCTTATTGCGATAAAAGTATGGGTCTACTTGTACTGGTTTTGCCCATCCAAATCCAAAGAATATCAAAGAAATGGTACCAATTGGATCTAAATGCTTCAATGGATTTAAAGACATTCTTCCACGTTCCTTTTGCGATACATCCCCTAACTTATAGGAAACAAATGCATGTGCAAATTCATGTAAAGATAACGCAATAATAACCGCAGGAAGAATATAAATTAAATTAGGTAATAACGTATTTAAATTAAACATGAGTATACCTCCGATAATATTCTATAGTATAGCACAATCTAAACTATTTACAAAAGGTATTCTACTGTTTTTTAATTCCAGTTGATGAAATACAAATACTTTGTTTACTGTTGAAATACGCTAAGAAATAATAGCACAAATAGATACCTAAATAGAACATGATAGAGAAGCATGCATATGGTACCATGGAGCCATACGAATAACTCATTAAGAATAAGGTATCCAAGACTTTAATAATTGGGAAAAGATAAAGTACTGGAAGAATAAATGGCATAAAGAAATACAATGCAATTTGTTTTCTCAACAAGCTATAAATCTCTCGTTTACAAACTCCCATCTTCCATAACATATGATAAGAACTTCGCTGTTTCCATACATCTGACATCTGTTGAACGGAAAGTACTGTCGCACTTACACAAGCAAATATGATTGCTAAATAAATCAAACAGAACATAATCGTAGAACTAGAGCCAATAGATTGTGTAACCCATTCATATCTAGTCACAAGTTGTACATATCCTTTATTATCCTTTGAAAAAGGTTCTAATATATCTTCTCCCCATTTTTGTGTGGATTCTTCTTCTGTTTTTACCACAAACTGCCCTTTATCTAAGGTATCCACACCCTTTAGCACAACATCTGGAACCACAAATATAAAGGCATCATATAGGGTTAATCCTAGATTTTGATTTACAACACCCGCGCATTGTAGATCAAGAAACGTATATCCCTTACTATTTACTCGCAAGATATCTTCAAACTGTCCTGGCGTTAATATAAGGTATTCCCCCTCCTTCATAGGATGTACCTTTTCATTTAACATCTTTGCCAATGTGACATAGTCCGTATACGATATATAGTGATAATCTTGTGCATTTTTGTAACGTTCTTCCCATGCAATTCCCTTTACGATATCCTTATGCATAATATCTAGTTCATACGTATGATACGTATATGCTTGATATGCTATATCGTGTTCTTCCAAATATTCTAGAATCGAAGTTGGATTTATTTCATCTTCCCCACTATAGGTAGAAGCACTTATATCAAAAGGTCTTAAGTTTAAAGAATCATCAATGGATGCATTGAACTTCATCCCCATACTCACAAGTAAAAAGGTTGAAAGTGTCAATACAGATAACAAAGCTAGTACCATTCTACTGGTTCTTAATCGTGTACAAATTTGCGCACTCAAATACAAAGCATTTCCTTTGTATTTGATATTTTTCTTACGTTGAATGCATTGTGTAATAACATAGGACAAACCAAAATATATAAGAAAGATTGAGAAACAAATAGAACCCACACCACCGAATAAACTTACTCCTGCATCGATTTCATTTTGAAACCCCAATTGCAAACATCGAAGTCCAACAAAATACGCCATGATTCCAAAGATAAAACACAAAACAGATAGCTTCCCGCTTTTTTTAGCTGTTTCATTTATACGATTACTATAAAGTAGCGTCGTAATATTTCTTTTCTTTAAAAAATTACGATCTCGTATCAATTCTACTAGATAAATCATAAAGAAATAAAAGAATGTTAATAGTGCACTTTGCCAATTGAAATCAATTTGAAAAGAATAAATGGAATGGAATAAATTCATAAGTATCGCAATCAGCACTTGATATACAACAACACCAAGTACACACCCCACCACAAAGGCAATCAACCCCATACAAACTTGTTCTAACAAAAACATATTCGTGATTTGTTTGCGTGTCATTCCCATCAACATATACATACCAAATTCATGACTTCGTTTCTGTAAGATAAAGTTAGAGATATAGTAGACAAGCCATCCCATAACGAGTACAATAATCACACTAGAAACAACGATTCCTCCGGCCATCGCATCCATCGTTTTTGCCAATTGACTTACCTGATTAGAAAATGCAAGCCCATTGAATGCATACATCAAGGTAACACAAATGGTAAGTGTCATGAAGTACAACATGTATTCTTTGGTACTTCTCTTTAAATTACGAACAATCAATTTAGCGTACATCATGAACATCTCCACCAAGCAGCGTCATGACATCTAAAATACTTTGAAAGAAATCTTTTCTTGTTTGATTGCCACGATAAATCTCATTGTATATCTTTCCATCCTTTAAAAATAGAATTCGTTTAGCATAAGAAGCTGCGAACACATCATGCGTTACCATAAGAATGGTTGCGTGTTCTTCTTGATTCATTTTTAAAAATCGTTCCATCAAAAGATAGGAAGAATGTGAATCCAAAGCACCCGTTGGTTCATCTGCCATTACGATACTTGGATGATGAATGATTGCCCTTGCACATGCACAACGTTGGCGTTGTCCTCCACTCACTTCATATGGATAACGATCAAGCAGGTCTTCAATCCCTAATATCTTCGCATATTGTACAACTTTTTCATCAATCACCTTTGGGTTCTCTTTACATAGTACCAATGGCATTGCGATATTTTCATGTAAGCTCAAAGTATCCAATAAATTAAAATCTTGAAAGATAAACCCTAATTCTTTCTTACGAAAATCTGCCATTTGATTTTCATTCATCTTTGATAGTTCCATATCACCTATGGTGATAGACCCAGCACTTACCATATCCATTGTGGAAATCACATTCAACAATGTACTTTTTCCACTTCCACTCGCTCCCATAATCACAGTAAATTCATGTTCATCCATAGTAAAACTTATATCATCTAACGCCTTTGTTAAATTTCCTGAATTACCATAATACTTTTCCACATGGGATACATTTAAAATTGTCATATACATTCTCCTTACTATACCCTCATTATAGAAAGTTTTACGCTCACTTTGTATGTTGTTTCTTTTCTTTGGAGTTACAGTATTGTAAGAACTTTATGAAAAACAAAGAATCACTTCTGTATACTCTCCTTCAACAGATTGTATTTCAATCCCTATGGATAGTGCATCGCATAGACGCTTGCATAAGTACAAGCCAATTCCAGTGGAATGCTTATTGCTTACTCTTCCATTTTCTCCTGTAAAGCCTTTTTCAAACACCCTTGGTAAATCCTGAGCCTGTATTCCTTTTCCATTATCAATCACTCGCAAATACGTATGTTCATTTACTTTTTGAATTTCGATACGAATAAAGGCATCTTCACTCTTACGATATTTCACCGCATTCTCAATCAATTGATTCAAAATGAAAATAACCCATTTCTCATCTGTATATACGCAATACTCCCCTGAAGGCATTTCAATACGCACTTGTGAACACATACATAAATACTTATTTTTCAATAAACTCTCTTGAATACCCTTCATCAAATCAAAAGCATGAATATGGAAATCTTTTTCTACATTTTCGCTTCTTGCATAATACAACGCCTGTTCGACATAGTGTTCTGTTCTCTCTATTTGTTGCATCAGGTCACGTTTTCTCTCTACCTGTTGATTTTCGCTCCATAATTTCATTGCCGCAATCGGCGTCTTTACTTCATGTACCCATTGTTCAATAAATTCTTGATACTCTTTTCTTTCTCTTCGTATAGAAGACACATGTTCTAACATAGACTTATTGCCCACATACAATAGATGCTTATAAAATTGTTCTTCATGATTCATATCTTGTGGCAAAACTTCATGTAACAAATATTTTTGATCCAACGTTTCTTCTAAATATCGTATCAACATGTGTTGTTTATGCTTCTTTCGAAATTGCATATTTAAATACGTTATAAAAAAGATTCCCCACATACCATCCAATACAATAATCATAGATAAATTATTACCTAGGAAATATAATATCAATGATTGTACAATCAATACTAGAAACATAGTAATTAAAAAACTAGCTTGATCTTCTAAATATTCACTTAATTTCATATCACATACCCTTGACGATGCTTCGTTATAATAAATTCATCATATCCGAGTTCTCGAAATTTATTGCGAATACGTGTCACATTAACACTCAATGCGTTATCATCGATAAATAGTTTATTATCCCATAAGTAATCAATCAAATCTTCTCTAGAGACAATCTCTCCTTTATGTTGGAAAAGGTAATACATAATCTTTATTTCGTTCTTTGTAAGTTCTTCAAATTTGCCATTTGCTTCCAGACGGCTCAATGCCAAATTTAAAGTGACATCACGATGAACCAACTGTTTCTCATTCCCTTTGTAAGATCGTTTTATAATCGCTTCAATATGAGCTAGTAAGACACTAGAATTATAAGGTTTCGTAATGAAATCATCTCCCCCCATACGCATACTACACAACTCATCCATATCCGAATTACGACTTGTCACAAAGATAATCGGTATATCGGAAAATGTTCGAATTTGCGTACATAATACAAACCCATCCTGTTTAGGGAGGTTAATATCCAATAAAATCACATGAGGTTCTTCTTTTAAAATGAACTTTGTAATATCCTCTTGTAAATCCCAAATACAACATGTATATCCTTGATGTGTCAAAAATACACTTAGTTCTTTTGCGATGGGTTCATCATCTTCTACAATCATAATTTTATACATAATTTTACCTCAGTTTCTATAAGTATTATAACGTACGATAGTTTGAAAAAAAAGCGCTCTTCACGCTTCTTTCAATTTTGTAATAACTATATCTTTTCTAGCACCAAATGAAAACTAACACTTCCCTCTTCTTGGCTCATGAAAATATCTCCACCCATTTTAACCATCAACTGTTTACATATGTACAATCCCAACCCATTTCCTTTTTGTTTTCCTACATTATTCCCACGATAGAAACTTTGAAAAAGAGCACTTTGGTCTTGTTCCTGTATTCCAACACCTGAATTCGTAATCTTTACAATGATATGATGGTCTTCTTCATAAAACGACACATGAATCCATTTCCCATCGCCATACTTCAACGCATTATCCATAATGTTATCCATGACTTCTTTTAATCGATTGATATCCGCATAGATGAAACAATCCTCATGAAACCCTTGTTGTTCATATTCCACAAAAGAAAGTGTAATGCGCTCTTCTTCTCGCTTTAAAATCGGTAAAATCTCATGCAAATAAATTTCTTGTTTATGAATACTAAAATCAAAAAGATCTTCATTGCTTGTATTGATAATATCTTTTACATAAGCATCAATCTTATCACAGTTTTCATCCACTCTTTCCATAATTGTATCCACAGGATATAGAGCATCCTTTCGTGCTGCATTATATAAACGTATATTAGATAAAGGAGTTTTAATATCATGAGACAAAGAGGAAATCATCACTTTCTTTTCCCTCATCAAATCCAATTCTTTTTGTTCATGGTAACGCAATTCATCTCGCATCATATCGATTGCCCAAACAAACTTACCAAAAAACTTATATTTCTGTTGTGGGAGTGGATAATCAAAATCTCTTCTACTTATTGCCTCTGCCATATCTTTCATTTTATAAAATGGTTGTATTACTTGTTTCGCAACAAAACGATGCATCCACATAAAGATTACGATCGCTAAGAAAAAGAACAGATTGATTCCCCATACGATATAAGACGGTATACGATCGATGGAATACGTAAAGAAATAAAATTCATTTCCTTTCCCTGGAAGTACAATGATACGTTTATTTAAAGATTCCATATACTTCTCTAAATTCAAACGATCCTCATGAACGATTTTTAACTCTAATCGATCTCCAAGTTGCTTTGAAACATCTTCTCCATTTTGTAGTTTCTTATACACCCTATTAATTTCAACAATTTTCTCATTAGGTATATTTTCTTCTCTGCTTTGAAACAAAAAAATATTCACAACAATAACCAAAAGAATTAAAAAACCTAACGCCCCATAGTAACTTTTATTCCAAGCCTTCATAACGATATCCCACTCCCCATATGGTCTTTAACCTTTGAGGATGCTTCGCATCTTCTTCGATCTTTTCACGAAGAGTATTGATATGCACGGTAAGTGTAGATAGTTCACTTTCCGAATAACTTCCCCACACTTCCTGAAATAAATATTGTTTATTTAACGTTGTCTTTTTTTGTTTCATCAACAACACCAACAATTCATATTCCTTCACAGATAAAGCTATTTCTTTTCCATCAAGTTGTACCCTACGCTTCTTAACATCCACACAAAGATTTTTATCTTGTAAAAGAGATACTTCTTCTTTCATCTCATAACTTCTACGTAGTAAGGTTTTAATCTTCGCAATCAACAATGGAATTGGAAAAGGTTTTTCTATATAATCATCCGCACCTAAATCATACCCTAGTAACTTATCACTCGTTTGTATTCTCGCACTCATGATAATAATCGGAATATTTTTACACTTTCGAACTTCCTCACATATATGAAACCCATCCATATCTGGCAACATAATATCGACCAAAAGAAGTCGCACTTCCTCTTTCGATAACACCTCAAGTGCACGACTTCCACATTCTACACATTGGATGCGATATCCTTCATGAAGAAGAAATCGTTCCAATACATCTTTTAATTCTTTATTATCTTCCACCATTAGGATATCTATCATATGTGCATTCCTTTCTACCAGCCTTTTTCCATCAACCAATTATATACAGTTTTTTCTCTTTCTTTTGTATCACTATCTTTATTCATAACCCCTATATTTAATTCACTTTCAATCTTTCCATCATTGATATAACAAATACGTTGTGCGTAAGAAGCAACTTTTACATCATGTGTTACCATAAGAATGGTAGTCCCTTGTTCATGTACCTTCAAAAACATATCCATCACATCTCTAGCATTCGAACTATTTAATGCTCCTGTTGGTTCATCCGCAAACAATACTTTTGGTTGATTGATCATCGCCCTTGCAATACATGCACGTTGTAGTTCTCCACCACTCACTTCTTGTATGTTGTGTTTGGCAATATCCGCAATCATGAACTTTTGAAACAATTCATTCGCAAATGCATTAATTTCCCCATGTTTTCTTTTATTCGCCATATACCCAGGCATAATAACATTGTCATATACATTGAGATTATTTAAGAAATGCATCTGTTGAAATACAAATCCCATTTCATGTAAACGTAACTCTGCCATTTCTTTATCATTATACTTACTGATGTCTTTATGGTCAAATAAAACAGAGCCACCACTTATATGATCCATACCACTCACTGTATATAGAAGGGTTGATTTACCACTTCCACTTGGCCCCATGATTGCAATGAACTCCCCTTTCTGAATACTAAGGTCAACATTTCTTAATACATGGTTTTGATTCTTATTTATAACGTATGATTTACATAGTTGTTTTACTTCGATTAACGTTTCCATTTTAACTCCTCCTATTCATCATTGAGTTCTTTTACATTCCATTTTTGTAGTGTTTGATTGACCATCCATTGGGCAACACAAGCCACACAAAGATATATACAAGGATACAGAATATACGCATTTATGGGATTCGCAACTAAGTTCACTTTTCCCATACCCATCGCTTTAAAAAACGCTTCTAACAAAGTACTTGTGAACAATGTATGAACAAGCAATCCTACAAGAAGTCCAAGTCCAACTTGAAGTAAACAACGTAGGGTTTGCCAACGACGTATAAAACGACGATGATACCCAATGCTTTGTAGTAGTGCGATTGATTTTTTAGATCGCAACATCTGCATTTTAGAAAATAGAATAATCAACGCAAATACAATCCCTGAAATAACAACCGTCATCAAATCTGATAATGATGAAATCTGCTTTGGCATATCTCCACTAAACGATGTCATCAAATCAGTAGATGTAATCAAACTAACACCGTCATATTCTTTTAATACCTTTTCTTTTATTTTATCTCGTTGTGATTGATCTCCAGAGAAATTAATAACCATATAGCCATTGTATGCAAATGAATACTTTGTTTTATCACTAACAATCACATTACTACCTAGATTCATCATACTGGTATAAATGCCTGTAATTAAATAAGATACTTTCTTTCCTTCACAGGATATGGTAATAGAATCACCGACAGTCTTATTAAATTGTTTCGCAATTGTTGAAGATACAGCGACTTCATTTTCTAATATTGGCCTTTTCCCGGAATCCAACTGAATGTCGCGATTGGCACGTTTCATCATAAAGACAGCAGTACTTATATCTCCTTCATTCAACGTAGCACTCGTCATGGTTTCTAAACGAACACTTACATGCTCATCATAAGCTTTTAAATCCTTTACAACTTTTTGGTGTTCTTTTTCAAGTTGTGATATCGCCACACCATCATATTGTCTCGTAAATAAATCTGCGCTACTTACCTTTAGGATATCCAAAAATGCATTTCCTTGAAATGAATCTTTCAAAGTAAGTGGCAATAATATTAACAACAGACAAAACGCATAAATAGAAATCATCATAACTGTATTTTTCATATGCGCAAACAATTCGTTCACCGCAAGATATACACACATTGGCAAATGACGAACTTTTCTTAGTTCCATTGAAGAAACTGCTTTATAGCTTTCTCCTTCATTCCCCTTACGTATCGCATCCATCGTGCTTTGTTTCTTCAAGCGATTTAAAACCAACGCAGTGATACCATATACCATACACAATATCACCACAACAATCACTGCCGATAATAAGACACCAACACCATCTGACAACACTGGCACAACACCTGCTTGTGCTTCTTTTAAGATGGAGCTTGCTGGAATGGAAACAAAGAATCCCAAAACACTTCCGAAAATACCTAACCCTAAATACTTCGCCATATATAAAGAGCGTATTTGAGAATGCCTTAACCCAATTGCCTTCATTACTCCGATTTCTGCGTAGTTATTCTCCATTTGAAATAAAATTGTATATCGTATAATCAAAAAGGACATACATAACAAAATAACACCACTCATCATAAGAATCGCACAAGTACCAATACTCAGTCCTAAAAAGGATAAATACGATGTATCTTTGCTAATTGAGATATACGTAGGCAATCCTGCTTTCTGCATTTTTGCCTCAAGATTTTCATGTCCTTTAGCGGACTTTATAGATAACACCATCGTATGTTCTTTTTCACTAGAGGAGGCATATTGTATTTCATAATCCTTTGGATGTAATAGAATACGTTTCTGACCAACCATCTCTGAACCATAAATAGAATCTCTTACAAAACATTGAATCTTATACGTAAACTTCTCCCCATTTCTTGTGATGGTAAAGTTCTCTCCAATTTGTAAATCAAGTTGTTCTTTCATAGTTAAAGGGATGCCTACATATCCCTCTTTGATTGTTGGAATTTCATTGTCTTCATCAAATAAGAAATTATAGTACTTTGGCGATGTTGTCGCAAAGACCCCTGAACTTTTTAATTCATCATGTCCTTCAAATTTTATATAAGCTAATGGTAAACTCACATCTTCCTCAATTTGATAATTTTGAATACCTTCTTCTTTAAGAAAGTCTTCTACATTTTTCTTATCTTGTTGCGTAACGTTCATCATAGAATAGTTTAAATCCGCAACATTTCCCATATCATTCATGAAATATGAAATCTGATTCGTAGATGAATAGATTAAATTCACACTTGCACAGGAAAGAGTTGCAGAAATCATGATAAACAACAACATGACAAAGTTAGAGAGCTTTCCTCGCATCAAATCATTTTTTAATAAGCGTAAAATCATGGTTTCACCCCTTTCACACATCAAGTATAACGTACCAATTATAAAGAAATCCTAAAGTATTTACTAGTACGAAAAGAAAAAGCGCTCTCGCGCTTATCTACTTTCTAATGTTACTTTTGACTCTTTTTTATCATCATACATTTTGTTAACACCATAACGGATTCCACAGAACACCCATGATACAACGGTTAATAAACTCGCTGCACTAAAGGCACCTGCAGTATCTATAAAGACATCTAGTTTTGCCATGACACGTCCTGCAGTAAAGCTTTGATGATACTCATCCGCTATTGCAAATAAGAAACAAAGGAAAACCGCTAATAAAAAACGCAATGTTTTATTGACTCCTAATATCGCAAAGGAGATATACACCATACTACCCAACGCAAAATAAATAGAAAAGTGCGCTAACTTACGAATATTCAAATTCCAATCACTTCCATAAGGTGATTTTAAAATAACATAGTACTTGATCTTATCTACCAAACGAAGTCCTTTTTCATTTAGTTTTGTATTCACTTCTTCTTTGATGGTTTCTGTTACGGTCTCACTTCTAACACTCGATTGTTGACCATCTTCGGATGATAAACTATAGATTGACAACATAACCATACCACTTAATCCTAAAAATAATAACAATACTGGTATACGTATCTTCCAGTTTCTCTTTTTCATTACGCCACCGCCAATCTTTCTCCTTATTTTAAAAGAAATCCTTTCGATATACAAGCTATCTTAAGAAAATGAAAGTATTTGATAAAAACATGTCCAAAAGGACATGTTAACTGATGAATTTTTAAATACTGGCAATACTGTTTACTAGTATTATAAGATTGGTAGCGTTTTATTTTGGTTTTGAGATGATGTACCTTTTTGATCATCAATTCTTATAATGTTCATCCATGTATTTTCTACTTTTCAGGGCATCATTCATGAGAGTATCCTGCTTTCTTGGGTGCATATTTTATCAGGCTGTACAGAAAAGATTTTCAACATGGCAAAGGTTAATTCGCTATAAAATCAAGGCTTCACAAATGTCATTGTATAATTTATTTGGTCGATTACAATATCAACTCCCAGTATTTCTTCCAGTTCGGATACGGTAAAGGTATCATCCGTATTCTTTCCAAAAGATTTCTCCGTGCGATAAGGATATTGCTTTACCTCCTTACCGTTTTTGGTTGTTTCTAAATCAAAGTAAACAATAGTACTGCTCTTATTTTCTATTATATGTGGGATAAGTCGTGCTGTCCATGTATTCCCACCAATGGTCCATGTTCCATTTCCACCCTCCCATTTTTGTTTTTTAGGTTTGTCGCGACTTGCGTTTTCTGTTACTATTTCGCTTGAATAGGTACCACCCAATAGATTGACGAGATAGGAGAAAGTTCCCTTTCCCGGATAAAGGCTGGTCACCACAGACTCCTTGCAGGGGTCAAGGTTTCCTATGGTATATTCATTCACCTCTTCATTGAATCGTACAGCTAATAGCTTTTTATCAATTTGATCCTCACCTGCAAATATTTTATAGATGCGTGATACTGGATATTTCTCCATAATTTCGGGCGGAAGTGTTTCATCGATAGAACCACGTTTCACGCTGTCCGCATAGCGCCTTTGCAAGGAATCTAATATTTCAGCTTCTGTAAAACTTTCTTTGTTGCATCTGAAAGAAAACGAAGTTACAAACGATCCAGCTGTGCCGTCATCATGATTGACAGTGATTTTGGGCAAATAAAAGGGATACTGTTCCCTGTGAATGGGCATGGGTTCAACTGATTGAATAGCGTTGAAAATAGCTTGTGCTGCTTGTTCCAACGAATCATAGTTTGGAACATAAATGGTGTATTCTAGACAGAAATCCAAAAATTTCGTTCGAAAATCTTTTTTGAGATGCGCCTCAAGTGTATCTTGATAAGGTGCAAGCAAAACCTCTGCATAATTACATTCTGAATAAAAAGCTGGACCGTACGACCCCTTATAAAACCCTGACTTGTGTGTAAACGAAACGCCGTTTTCGTCCTCAAACGTATACACAGCTGTTTTCAACCCATTATCGTCGCGAGATGTTTGAGTGGAAACAAAAGTAAAAGGAATTGTAAGTGCCGCACTGAGCTCTTCTTCAGCGGAGCTTTTGCTTTGCGGAATGCATGCAACCAAAAAAAGACTTGCAAAAATGATTAAAATTATTTTTTTCATGTCGCCCTCTTTTCAGCCTTTCTTGAACATAAACACCATATCCTTAATTGATAAAATTATACCAAAAATCTGTTCGACAAGCAAATTCAAAGGATTCTCGGATAGTGTAAAATGGATGTGGAATTGAAAAAAGTGATATAACCCTATAAAATTTAATCGCGAAACCAAATTTTCAGAAAGGGATTATATCACATGAATATATTATCACATTTCCAAGAATACA
>NZ_JBSPFA010000036.1:0-25548 GCF_053848885.1 Amedibacillus sp. YH-ame10 | reverse complement strand
ACATAATTACTATATCATATTTTTTCAAAAAACCGATAAGAAATCGGTGTTTTTGTCGCGGAACTTTCATAATGATTAATTTATTCAATTTTATATTGACTTTTATTAACTAATTTTTTTGTACAAAAGCGGATGAATTTTCATGAACCATTGTAATACGCCTATGAGGATTCTCTAGGCACTGCATATAGTGGATTGAGATGAGGAAAATATCTCAATTAAAAGGAGGAAGATTCATAATGAACAATGGAAGATGTAATTGTGGATGTCAGCGTGATGGTGAAAGAATCATGGTAAATAACGAAGGTTGTGGATGCAATCGTAATCGTTGCGCTTGTGCGAACACATTCCGTCCAAGCTGCGGTTGTCACAGAGAAGAAAACCGTTGTGGATGTCCAAGACCTTGCCCAAGACCATGTCCAAAACCATGCCCAACATGTGAAGACCGTTGCCGTATGCAATATCGTTCTTGTATGAAAGAATGCCGCTGTCGTGAAGAAGAAAACAATTGTGGTTGTCATAGAAGAAACGAATGTGGATGTAATCACCACGACGAAGACTAATATCTAAATATCTCTTCTTATGGTAAGCAAAAGACTCATATCCCTTTATATGGGTCTTTTTCAATTTCTGAGAAAGTAATTGATAAAAATTCAAGAATTACATAGGATAAATAGTAATAGATGATTGACTTTCATGTAAAGTGTGGTAGTATATATTTGAAAAATTAGATAAGGTTAACATATGGGGAGGTTTCTATGACCACATTAGATAAAATACAACCAGGAAGTAGCGGTTACATAAAAAGTGTTGGAGGAGAAGGCGCATTGCGTCGTCGCCTTTTAGATATGGGACTTACTCCAAAGACAAGAATTACAGTAAATAAGATTGCACCTATGGGAGATCCTATGGAATTGAATTTAAGAGGATATTTACTAACCCTTCGATTAGAAGATGCGGCTAAAATTGAATTAGAAGAAGAGGTGGCACATGGATAAGGTACTGATTGCATTAGCAGGAAATCAAAACAGTGGGAAAACAACCTTGTTCAATCGTTTGACAGGAAGTAATCAACACGTTGGTAATTTTCCTGGAGTCACCGTAGAAAAAAAAGAGGGAAGAGTAAAAAACTTCAAAGAAGCAACCCTAGTAGATTTACCAGGTATTTATTCGTTATCTCCATACACAAGTGAAGAAGTAGTTACACGTGATTTTATCTTAAAAGATCAACCAGATCTTTTAATCAATATAGTCGATGCGACAAATATTGAACGTAATTTATATTTAAGCTTACAGTTAATGGAATTAGAAACACCTATGGTCATTGCGTTGAATATGATGGATGAAGTCGAATCCAGTGGGAATCGTATTGATGTAGAGGCGTTATCACAGCGTCTACATATCCCAGTCGTTCCTATATCAGCAAGTAAGAACGAAGGTATTACAAATTTAGTAAACGTTGTGAAACGTCAAATTCGCAACAGTGAAGAACGCAAAGCACAACGTCTTCAAAAGGAACAAGTCCCCCTTTTGAAAAATGAACATAAAGAACGCTTACGTATGCCAGATCTTGATTTTTGTACAGGGGAAGTCCATCGCGCGATTCATGCGATTGCCCATATTGTAGAAGATCATGCGGAAAACGTTGGGTATCCACTACGCTTTGTCGCAACAAAATTGGTAGAGGGTGATGAACCCATGCTAAAGACGTTATCTTTACATCAGGATGATATTGATATCATTGAAAAGATTGTGTCCAGTATGGAGCATGCTTTAGATACCGATCGTGAAGCTGCATTAGCAGACATGCGCTATTCCTATATCGAAGAACTAATTTCACAATGTGTCTTCAAACAAGGAGAAACAAAGGGAAGAATTCGAAGTGAGAAAATTGATTATTTTCTGACTCATAAATATTTAGGGATCCCAATCTTTATTCTCATTATGTTATGTATCTTCTATTTAACCTTTGGACCAATTGGTGGTACTTTACAAGGGGGTATGGAAACCCTAATCGCAAATCTAACCGATGGATTATCTGCATTCTTAACTTCCATCCAAGTATCTTCTTGGCTTCATGCGTTAATCATCGATGGTATATGCAATGGAATTGGAAGTGTCTTGTCTTTTTTACCAGTGATTCTTGTATTGTTTTTCTTTCTATCTCTATTGGAAGATAGTGGATATATGGCAAGAGTTGCGTTCGTTATGGATAAAGCCCTTCGTAAGATTGGTCTATCTGGAAAAAGCTTTGTGCCCATGTTAATCGGTTTTGGATGTAGTGTTCCAGCAATCATGTCTGCACGTACGCTAAGTTCCCAAAGAGATCGTAAAATGACAATTGTCGTAACACCATTTATGTCATGCAGTGCTAAACTTCCTATTTATGGTATGATAACGGCAGCCTTTTTTCCAAACCATACAGCTCTGATCTTAATCAGTGTATATATCATTGGAATCTTAGTCGCAATCATATCTGCACTCCTACTAAAGAGCACCCTCTTTAAAGGAGATCCAGTACCGTTTGTATTGGAGTTACCAACGTATCGTATTCCTAGTACACCAAGTGTTATCATGCATATGTGGGAAAAGGCAAAGGATTTCTTAAAACGTGCCTTTACTATCATCTTTGTAGCTTCTATTATTATATGGTTCTTACAAAGCTTTGATTTCTCTTTCCAAATGGTCGCAAATTCATCAGATTCCATACTTGCTCAGTTGGGAACTTGGCTATCACACATCTTCAAGCCATTAGGATTTGAAGATTGGCGTGCTTCTACAGCGTTAGTAACTGGAATTACTGCCAAGGAAAGCGTTGTGTCCACATTAAGTGTATTAACAAATGCTAGCAGTGATGCTGGATTAAATGTAGCTCTACAAAGTATCTTTACACCAGTATCCGCATTTGCATATCTATGCTTCACCGTATTATATATGCCATGTATTGCGGCATTCGCAGCCACAAAACGGGAACTAGGTTCAATGAAAGAAGCATTGTTTACCGTTCTTTATCAAACAGGGACTGCTTATGTTGTCGCATTGCTTGTGTATCAAATTGGTTCTTTATTTCTTTAGTCACTCAAACAAAATGGATGCATATACATAGATAGGATGTGATGGTATGAATCTTATAGATATCGTAGTAATCGCAGTACTCATTGGAATTCTCGCTCTTATCTTTTATTTCACGCGAAATAAAAATGGTAAGAACTCTGGATGTGCTGGATGTCATGATAGTTGTTCTTCTTGTTCCGTGTATGGAAACTTATTTGAAGAATATAAGAAGGACCATCCAGATTCCAACAAACCCTAAAGAGGCGCATGCCTCTTTATTTACATATATGGTATACTATAGAGGAGGTGCTACATATGATAAAACAATATAAAAAGAAATATCCAACGATTGCGAGTTCCTGCTTTGTTGCGGAAAACGCAAGTATCATTGGAGATGTCCAAGTACAAGAGGATTCTTCCATTTGGTTTCACACAGTGATACGTGGGGATAGTGATGAAATTAGAATCGGAGCTTATACTAACATACAAGATAATTGTACTTTACATACAGATACAGGACATAAATTAATCATCGAAGATCGTGTCACCATAGGACATAATGCTATCATTCATGGTGCATATATTGAAGAAGAATGTTTGATTGGTATGGGAGCCATTGTATTGAATGGCGCATATATAGGCAAACATAGTATCATAGGGGCTGGTGCTTTGATTCGTGAACATCAAATCATCCCAGAGAATAGTGTAGTTGTTGGCTGTCCTGGAAAAGTAGTAAAACAAACTACACCAGAACAAGTTCAAGATATCCTTAACAATGCACAACATTATGCCGAGTTAGGAAAAGAGTACAAGGAGGAGTAATCCTTCTTTTTCTTAACAAAAATTCACAATAAACGAATATTCATTCTTCTATGCATCCTGTATAATAAAGAAAAAAAAGGAGGTATTGTATGATAGAAATCAATAAGAAAATAATGAGGCTATTTTGGAGTAGCTGTCTAATTGTTTATATAGGAGGATTTCTTGTATTTTTTGCCTTGAGAACCATGCACAATAGCTTGTTCTTTAGTATTTTTGTGATGTTGTTGTTAGAAGTGATGGGGATTATCTTTTGTTATATTTTTATGTACAAGTATTTTAGTAAAGCATGTAATGATCGTACGATAGCTATGCTAAATCAATGTGTGGCACTCCCTTATATAGAAGAAATGCAAACATTCCTTGCACAATCTAAGAACCTATGGAAAAATAAAGAAAAAAGTATCGAATTCTTAATAGCGAACGCTTATCGTTATTATGGTGACTTTGAAAAGGCACATGAAATTTATCAGAAACTCTCTGTTCAAAAACTAACCGAGTTACATAAATTTCAAATGAAAATATACGAAAGTATGATGTATATGGAGGAGGGAAATCTTACACAGGCCGAAGCATATCTTCAACAAGTTTTATCCTTTCCTAAAAAAGAACGTTTCCTTAAAATGTCCGTTATGAAATCTGTCGCAATCGAACTACAAATCCTAGAAGCATCCATAAAATATAAGAAAAACGAAATGGATGTACAAGAACTATTACCAATCCTACAAAGCGCAAGAGAAGACTATACAGCTACAAAATTATGGAAGTATCGTAGAATCATAAACGTACTAGAGAAAGAAGGACGCACAGATATTGCGCTTCCTTATCGTAACATGATTTCAAATATTTCAGGGGATTTTCTACTCTTACACAACGATGTAATTCTTGGGGAGGGTGAAGTTCATGAATGAATTTAAAACACGTGTACTTTTTATTATCTTCATTGTAGTACAACTCTTTCTTTGTTTCCTATGCAATTATTTCTTCTTTTCGAATAAACAAGTATACGAAAGCATTTCCAACAATAAAACAAACAAACTCGTTATTTATGAAGAGGATGATTCCTATCGTATGAAGCTATGGAAAAATGGAAAAGTCATGAAAACACAAACCTTAGAAGATGGTTATCGTAAGATGAAAGATGCGACATGGGTAGGCGATAACTTTCTCATGATTTCTTATGTAAGTGAAGACTTTCATACAGTTACGTTATCCTTTGATTTCACAAAAGATAACGCATATGCAGATGCTAATTCTCTACAAGATGCCGCAAAAGAATCCCTGAAGAAACAAGAGGAAGCAGAAAAGAAGCTCTTAGAGAAAGAAGATCTCATCAAAACTAAAACGGGTATCTCTCTTGAAAAGAACAGTACGATTGCGGTAACATTCGACTATGGTAAACATTGGAAAGATACTGGAATTGAAACATCTTCCGCAACCTATCGCAACAAAGACTTACGATTAAGTGATGATAGCTACTATTTATCGGATGAATTCTCCTATTTCTACTCTGTAAACTATAAGGGCTGGCTCTATTATCAATATTCCACAGATGCAGGAGATACATGGCAAACCTTTGATCCTAAGATTGCCGCATTTGATGCCGTTTGGTTTAAAGCTGGTATGAAAGAGAACCAACAACCATATTTTTTCATGGCAGATAAAATCAATCAAGATGTAATGTTTTATCATAGTGAGGATGGAGGAAACACCTTCCAAAGCAAACCTTCCAATCTAGTAAAAGATATTAACCTCATATATGATACATCTTATATCAATGATTCTTTATTGTTTGTAACTTATTATGAGTATGGTGATATCTTTCGAAGTATTGATCAAGGAAGTACGTATGAAGCGATCAAGATAGATAACTTAGAAAATATCAATCAATTAAAAGCTCCAACAATGAAAGATGGTAGCCTACAAATGGTAGGTATAGATATCTACGAAAAAGAAGTCATCTTTACATCTAGTGATCAAGGACTTACTTGGACACGTGAATCTTAACAATCCTAAACAAATCATCTAAATACAAGCAAATATTATCAAAGAACTTTCCATATAATTCATTACAATTAAATGATATAATATTTCTATATTTATTTGTGATAATCATTAAAAGGTCCGTTTGTTGAATACGATGAATTGCAATGAAAGAAGGCGTCTTATGGAAGCCCTAGATCATATGCGAAATATTGGAAAAGAAATGAAAATAAAACTTCTTTCTATAGGCATACGTTCATCGAAAGATTTGATAAGACTAGGAAGTAAAGAAGTGTTTATGCAATTGAAAGAGCGATATCCAAATGTATGTTTAGTTCATTTGTATGTTTTACAAGGAGCTATTGATAACGTAGACTATGATAAACTTTCTGAGGAAGTAAAGTCAGATTTAAAACAATTCAGTGATAGTTTAAAGTGACTATCTTACACAAAAGGAGGATTTTATTATGGTAACTCCATATGTAACATTTCAAGGGAATTGTGAAGAAGCATTTCATTTTTACGCAGATGCATTTGGTGGAGGTAAAACGGTCTTTGTACACTTAAACAATGATCCGAAAGAACCTATTATGCATGCTAGTGTAACCTTTAGCAAATATGAAGGTTGTATTATGGGAACGGATGTAAAGGAAAAGGTTGTAATCTCTGGTATGGCAATCTGTGTTGTATTACCATCACGAGAAGCAATCGAGGAAATATCTGAAAAACTTGCGAAGGGTGGTAAATTTATACAAAGATTCATGCCACATCCACCTCCACATGAAAATGATGGAGGAGCAGAAGTACTAGATAAGTTTGGATATACATGGTATTTTAGTACATGACGATATTCAAGAGATTCTTGAATTAGAGAATGGCTATAGTTGTATAAAGGAGACTTATGATGAACAATTTATAGTTAATGAAAATGTAAGGAGGTTCACAAGATATGTGTGAAGAGTGTTATGTAGATGAAAACAGAATAACTCCATTACTTCATCCTTTGGAGTGTTTAGAAAAGCATACCCAGTACATATGTGGAACATGTGGACGATGTATTTGTATTGAACATGATCCTAAACGTGGATTACAGCGATGGAACTTTCCTTTTAAGTCATTGGAAATAGCGAAGCTTTATTTACGAACAGCTGATTATACTATGAAAACATCATGTGGTATTTATGAAGTAAAAAGTGAAAATGGTAGATTGTCTTATAAGATTTTCGTAAATAAAGATGAACTTGAATTATATCTTAAGAAAAATAAAGATAAGAAATGTGAATCTTTACTACCTGTTTTTACTGTCGATGAATACAAAGAGTTTGAAAATACTCAAGTACGAAAGTTATCAGTTGATGACATAAAGAAATATATGTCAGAGAGATAGATAATAGTTACAAGTTCTATAGAAAATCAATAATTGGAGGGGTCTTATGTATAACGATTTATTTTCGATTGGAAGTATTACCGTACATTCCTATGGTGCTTTTATAGCAATAGGAATCATTGCTGCTTATGTAGTGATGATGAAAAGAACAAAGAAAAGAAATATCAATATAGATACTATTGATAACCTGTTTTTCTTTGTACTATTAAGTGGATTTTTAGGTTCAAGAATATTATATTGTATTACTGAAATAAACCAAGTTATGAAAGATCCTAGTATTATCTTTAATTTAAGTGATGGTTATGTTGTATATGGAGGTATTATTGGTGGAGTATTGGGTGGATATGTATATTGTAAAAGGAAAAAAATGCCCTTTCTACAAATTCTAGATTTAGCAATTCCATCGTTAGCATTAGCACAAGGGTTTGGTAGAATCGGATGTTTTATGGCAGGATGTTGTTATGGTATGGAAACAACAAGTGGAATTGGTGTAGTTTTTCCAGTGGACTCTTTGGCACCAAGTGGTACAGCACTCATACCAACGCAGTTGATATCATCTGTCTTTGATTTTGTACTCTTCTTTGTTTTGATTATGTATGACAAACGTAAAAAAGAAGATGGACAAGTAGCAGCACTATATTTAATGTTATATAGCGTTGGGCGTTTTATTATAGAATTATTTAGAGGAGATTTGATTCGTGGTAATGTAGGAGCCCTTTCCACCTCACAATTTATTTCTGTTTTTATTTTCTTAATAGGAATTGGATTTTTTATCACATTAACAAAGAAAAAAATGAAGAAAGACAACTAGCTCTAATTGAATAAAGCTTAGTAATAAGGTTCCAACAGGGACTGTTCGTATGATTTATAAAGTATAAAGTACTACTTAAAAAGCAAAAAGACCAGAGAATCAGTTCTTTGGTCTTTCATGAATATTGAGCTTATAAAAGTTATTCAACGACTACAGCATCGCTCATAGTGAATGCATCTAAAGAGTTTTCTTTTGCTTGGATACAAACAAATGTAATTGGTGAATGTTGATCTGCGAAAAATTGACGTTTTGATGAGGGTGATATTTTTATCCAGTCACCAGCTACTAAGTTTGTTTCTTCTCCATCAATCATAGCTTTGCCTTTTCCTGAAAGAATGCCATAGATTTCTTCATTGTTTTTATGATAGTGTACAAATGGAACACACCCTCCTGCGGGTAAACTATTGATACTAACTTCTGCTCCAGTTAAAGCCAATGCATCATGCAATTCCAATCTTCCTTCATTTCCAATATTTACTTTTTTTGTATTTGACATAGTTTTGTCCTCCTATTTATTTGTAAAAGACGAAGTGTCTTTCCTATATGAAGTATACATGGCAACGTAACTATATTATAGTACGCACCTTTTTGTAACTGTGTATTATTTATGTAATGCGTGATATAATGGTTGAAATAGGAGGGAAATCTATTATGAAAAGAAAAGAGGATTTACCAGAATGTCCAATTGCGACGACTATTTCTTTGGTTGGAAGCAAATGGAAGTTGCTTATCATAAGGAATTTAATGAAACGTCCTTGGAGATTTAATGAACTTCAAAAATCTTTGGATGGCATATCCCAAAAAGTACTTACAGATAGTTTAAGACAATTGAGCGATGATGGTCTTGTATATAGAAAAGATTACAAAACGAATCCACCAAAAGTCGAGTATGGGATGACGGAATTGGGTGAGCGATTTATGGATGTATTAAAATCGATGGAGGAATTTGGATATTATTACAAATCCATTCAATGATATTCATAATTACTATTGTTTTGAATTTCTATTTGGAATGTGTTTTTCAAAATTTCTTTTAATTTCCCAGAAAAGAGAAGAGATCAAATATTGAATTTACCAATTCATGATTATACAAAAGAAATCATTCGTAATATCCAATCAAATGGAGTTACATTGAAGTTCATTCCTATCATTTTTGGTGTGGATAACGAACAATGATTCGAAGATATTCTTATACTAGTACAGTTTAGGGAATTGAATAAATAAGTATGCAATAGAAGGTATGTATTCCATAAGTAACAGAGGGAAGGGAGAATATGTATGAACATAGAAGAATTCTGGAATGAATTTTTAAGAAATACAAATCGTGATAAGTCTTTACGGTTTTTAGAAAGCTTTCATTTTGATTTGCGAAAGGAAGCCGCAAATCATTTACTAGATTTAGTACTAACTGGAAAAAAGAAGGCAACTGCCAGTAGTTTATTTGTATATGAGAAAACGGACTGTGAAATGCCAAAAATAGGTGATTTTAGTATTATAACTGATTGGGATGGAAATCCTCGCTGTGTAATTGAAACAACCAATATCATGATAATACCATTTCATAAGATAACCTATGAGATTTGCAAACGCGAAGGGGAAGATGAGACTTTAGAATCATGGCAAATAGGACATCGAAGATTCTTCATCGCAGAGGGGAAAGAATTAGGATATGAGTTTAGTGAAGATATGCCAGTCATCTTTGAGGATTTTGAAGTTGTATATGTACAGGATAATGATGATGGATTATGTTAGCTAAAGGAGAGAAGACATGAAATTAGGAACGACGTATATATGTGTGGAAGATATGGAAAAGTCTTTGGACTTCTATACGAAACTATTACAAGAAGAATCACTTTATAAAAATGATGATCGTTGGGTTAGTTTTGCGTGCGGAAATTCAATCTCATTGTATAATAAGAAATATGATGAGGGATTATTAAAGGATGCGAACAATGATTGCTTTAATCAAGCATATATAGAAGACTTTTACAAAGAGGATGTTGAAAAGAAAAATAACGTTGTGATTTTAAATTTTGAAGTTGAAGATTTAAAATTAGAATATGAACGTGTGAAGTCATTACATATCGGTGAAGTTTCACCGCTTATGTATGTCAATGTGCATCTACCATATTGGTACTTCAATATTAAGGATCCTGATGGAAATACTCTTGAAATCGCTGAGATTTCTTAGATTTTGTTATATAATAAAGATAATGCAAAAGGGAGGAGGAATGTAATGAAGAAAGATAATAAGAATATTGTCTTATTTTTAATTCTTGCATTTCTTCTTCCTTTTTTATCTGTTTTGATGCAATCCATGATAAGAAATGAAATCCTTCGTTTTATTATGTATGGAATTCAAGCAGCTTCTCCTACTATTGCAGCATTGATCTTACTTTGTTTGAACAAAGAGAGCACATCTTTTTTTAAGAACATATTTCATAAACAACATTTGGTGTTTGCATGTTTGTTTCCGATGGCTTTCGCATGTATAACGATGTTACTTGCGAAATATATAGCTTGTGTTTGGTTACAAGTTGACTTTGTAATAGGTAGTATTTCCACAGTACAATTCATAATTATACTGTGGGCACTAGTTGCGGAAGAAATAGGTTGGAGAGGGTATTTACAACCATTGTTTAAGAAGATTGGTATTCCAGAGAAAATAGTGCCATTCTTGATAGGCATCATTTGGTGTTTGTGGCATTATCATTATTATATACAAGATGAATTGCAGATTCCTATCTTGTTGTTTCTAGTGAGTTGTATTATAGAAAGTTACATTTATAGCTACTTGATGTATTTTACAAAAGGGAATATACTATCCGCAATGACGTACCATTTTTCATGGAATTTATGGATTCATATATGGCTTATCAATCCTATTGATAATCAAGGAAATTTACTTCCTTATGCAGTAATGGTTTTTATAGAATTTATATGTGTACTCGTGTTTAGTTTTATCAAAAAGAAAAATTGTATACTAAAAATCTCGGAGGTAGACTTATGCAAGAAAAATTAATGATTGCGGTTGTTGTGAACATTGTATACTTGATTGTATGTTACATTCTTTTAAAAGTAAGAAATTCAAAGAATAAGAATGTACGTGAATGGGATAACGGATATGACTTTTATTCATCTTTAAGTGATGCCAACAAAGAACAATATTGGAAGAAGGATACAAATGTTGTAAAAGTTTTTCTAATCTTGTTGTTTCTGTTTATAGAAGGTTCCTTATTGCTATATGTAGTACAATCTAGTGTATTCAGCAGTCTAGTTTTATTTATTATAGGAATCATCTGTTCTAGTATTGTCGCAATTGTCTTGAGTGTTAAACTTCAAAAAAGTATGAAGACAAATGCATAGCTATATTGAATTTCGTATTAAGAAATAACGATAAATAATGGAGGGGAATCTATGAATAAGGAATGGTCACAAGCAAATAAAGATATGCAAACACAGTTAAAGAAAGAGACTACTTATAAAGAAGGTATTGCTACATTGATTGCTTTACGTAAGAAAATGATGGATGTTTTACTTGCGATGAAAGATGATATGAGTCGGGATGATTTTGATGCATTACCATGTATCCATGCGAATGGATACCATTCCAAGAATATTGCCTATTCCATTTGGCATATTGCTCGTATAGAAGATATTGTGGCTCACTCGCTAATTGCAAATGAAGAACAAATCTTCTTTAAAAACAAGTATCAAGAGCGTATTGGTTCACCTATCATTACAACAGGGAATGAATTTAAAAAAGAAGAAATTAGAGAATTCACTAAGCAATTAAACATAGAAGAACTATATACATATATGCTAGAAGTAAAAACAAGCATTGAAGAAATATTAAAGAGCCTATCTTATAAGGATTTAAAGAAAGACATAGCAGAAGAAAAGAAAGCGTACTTAACATCCTTGAGAGTTGTAAGTACTTCTGAACATGCGGCTTGGTTAATTGATTATTGGTGTAATAAGAACATTAAGGGATTGATACAAATGCCTTTTTCAAGACATTGGATAATGCATGTAGATGCTTGTTTACGTATTAAGAATAAATTGCATCATTAAGAAATCTAAATGCTTGAATGTAGTACGTAGGATAGGGAAATGGAGGAGTTTATATGAAAACAATTGGATTGATTGGTGGTATGAGTTGGGAAAGTACGGTTTCCTATTATCGAATTATAAATGAAGAAGTAAAGAAGAGATTGGGTGGACTTCATAGTGCAAAAATTTTACTCTATAGTGTAGAATTTGATGAAATTGAAAAATGTCAGGCAAAAGGAGAATGGGAGAAAAGCGCTCGAATTCTTGGCAATGCTGCACAGAGTTTGGAAGGTGCTAGTGCAGATTTTATTTTAATTTGTACCAATACAATGCATAAAGTAGCTCCTCAAATTGCATCTATGATTCAAGTTCCACTAATTCATATTGCAGATGCTACTGCAGAAGAACTTATTCAACAAAATATTCATAGAGTTGGGTTGTTGGGAACGAAATATACAATGACAGAAGAGTTTTATAAACAAAAACTTGTTGACAAAGGGATCAATGTCCTAATACCTAATGAAGAAGATATCGAAAGCATTAACAATACTATCTTCAAAGAGCTTTGTTTAGGTGAAGTTAATGATGGCTCACGAGAGAAGTTCAAGATAATAATTGATAAGTTGAAACAAGAGGGTGCAGAAGGTATCATTTTAGGATGTACTGAAATAGGTCTTCTAATTCATCCAACAGATGTATCCATTCCTGTATTTGATACAACCTTGATTCACGCTAAGAGTGCTGTTAAACTTGCACTGGATGATAATGCCTAAGGATATAAAATAGGTTCGTATTGAGATGGAGGATAATATATGGAAATAAAACGAATAGAGTTTGATTTTACGGTATGTAAAGTCTGTGATTATTCACAGGTGAATTTGGAAGAAGAATTTTGTTTTATTGCGAAAACAGATGAAGAAAATTCTTTGGTTTGTATAAGCGAGAAGGTACCTGAAAATACAATTGCACGCGATGATGGATGGAAAGCATTTCGAATACAAGGAACCTTGGATTTTTCGATGATTGGTGTGTTATCCAAATTATCCACTTTATTGGCAGATCATCATATAGGCATATTCGTAATTTCTACATACCGTACAGATTATATTTTGACGAAACAAGAAAATTTTGAAAAAGCGATAGAAGTACTAATGCATGCAGGATATCAAATTATATGATGCTAATGGGAGATGAAAATGAAAAAAGGGTTAAACTTTAAAACAATAGAAAATCAAATAGAATACTTTAGTGCTTATGAGGAATCCTTGAAGTTAATTTGTGTTCCTGTAAGTGAACTATATGTAGCTACTACTTATGGGGATAGTCATGTTCTATGTTGTGGGGATGAGAATCTTCCACCCTTAGTATTGTTACATGCCTCTAGTTGTGGTTCTCCTATATGGTATAAGAATCTTCCGTTTTGGAGTACATACTTTCGTGTATACGCAATCGATTTAATAGGAGAGTCTTCAAAAAGTATTTTAACAAATAAAATGAAAACGCCGTATGATAATGCAAAATGGCTTGATGAAACTTTGCATGGTTTAGGACTAGATATAGTATATCTTTGCGGGCTTTCAATAGGAGGTTGGAATGCAGCGAATTATGCTGGATATTATCCAGAGAAGGTGAATAAATTGATTCTTCTTAGTCCAGTACAAACCTTTGCTAAGATGCATTTTTCCTTCTTCTTTAAAATTATGAAGATGGGATTTCATCCAACAAGAGAAAACGTAGAAAACTATATTGGTTGGGGCAGTGGAAAAGAAGAGCCACTTCCAGATAGTATCATTCAGCAATTTACTTTATCAGTAATGAATATGAACGCAAATGCAAGCTTCCCAAAATGGTTGAAGAAGGAGCATTTACAAAATATCACAATGCCAGTTCTTGTAATGTTTGGAGAGAATGAATTTGCATTTTCAATTAAAAAGGCATCCGCACGTGCAAAACGCCTAATACCTAATTTAGAATTATATGTTATAGAAGATGTATCGCACTTACTAGGTGTTAGTAAATCAGAAGTTATCAATACAAAAGTTCTGAAATTTATTAACGATTGAAATTCAGAATGGAGGAAATTATATGTGGATAGTATTTGGTATTGTTTCAATTGTGACAGGGTTGTTAAATGTTGTTTTATATGTTCGAAAGAAAGCTGTAATATGGCTTAGTTTCGTTAGTTTATCGACTACTTCATTGGTTTTATGTGATTTCTATACTGCCGATGCAAAATGGGTTATGAATGAGGATTGGGGTGCTTTATCTGATGTAACTCCATCCGTATATAGAGTTTTATGGTTTTGTACGATAGCTTCCATTTTGATAAATAGTATACCGCTATGGAAGCGAAAAGAAAGATAGAGTCCTACTTATAGACAAGTAGGAGTATGCTTTGAGAAGATAAATCTTTGATAAAATACTCATAAGGGTACTGTGAACTATTTTTTGGAGAAAAATAAAGGAAAGTAACAAGGTATGCAATTTATCTGTAACATTTTGAAACTGCTAGTAAATGGAAATAAGAACATAAATAAAACTGATGTAACTAATATTTAGGTGATGCTTATATGGGTGTTGGAAATAAAATAGCAAACGCTACAAATATTACATATTGACAGTATTTCTAGCGTAAATTTATTTTTCAATAATTTTATAAAAACATGCTAATGACATGGCGTAATATTATTCAACTTTAGTTGTAAATTAATTTGGAGGTAAAGTCTGATTACATCCTTATCAAAAAAGGGCATTGTCAGACAAGCGAGCGTGGTATCTCCCATGATATCCTATAGAAGAGGAGGTGCTTATTATGCACGCATGGGAACAAATACAACAAACAGTAGACTATATTGAGGAACATCTTTCTGAAGAAATCAAAATTGAAGATTTAGCAAAATTAGCAGCATTATCGATCTTTTACTATCAAAGACTCTTTACACGATTGGTGAAAAAACCAGTAATTGAATATATCAAATTACGTCGAATGGCAAGAGCAACAGAAGCCTTACTACAAAAGAATAAGCGAATTTTAGATGTAGCATTGGATTTAGGGTTCGCTTCACACGAACACTTTTCTCGCACATTTAAAGAAACATTTGGTATAACTCCAGAGGAATATTCTAAGACACCTGTCACATTTAATAAAATGAATAAGCCAGAACTCTCTTTGAACTATACACTGGTTGATGAAAATGTACCACTTGTAAGTGATGGGATTATTCTAGAAATCACAAGAAAACAACTAACTGTACCAGAGCACTTTGTTGGATTGAAGACAAAATTACCTGTTTCATTTGTAGCAGGACTTGGAATTGAATCCGGGGTAGATCCTTTATATACACTTTGGGAAACATTTCATGAAAAGAAAGCTTTTATGAATCGTTTGTCAGTAGATGGGGATGAAATTGGTGTCGCATATCCTTGTGAAGAAGAGGGATACTTTCATTATTTTGTTGGTGGAGAAGCAATTTCTAATGGTGATGCTTGTGAATACGACTACTGGGAATTACCAATGGGAGAATATATTGTCTGTACCTTTGAAGCAGAGAACTTTGAAAGTTTGGTTATGGATGCACTCTATAAGGCACAGGGTTACTTATTTAATACATGGTTACCAAAGCATACATTAACAACAAAACCATTTTCTGTGGAACGATATGAAAGTCGTGTAGAAAGTACTACAAAAATGGAAATATGGGTTATGCCGATTTTTGTAGAATAAAGAAATGGAAATGACTTACAATTAGAAATATCTTGATAAGAGGTTGTAAATGAGGCACTGAAGGGAGAAATGGACAATGGATGATTGGTTCACAGTAGATCAGGTAGATGCGTTCACATATATCATTAGTGAGTATCGACATTGGGAAGAAACCCATTGTTATTTGTTAATAGGAAATGAGAGAAGTTTACTGATTGATACAGGGCTTGGAATCTCGAACATATATGAGGAAGTGTGCAAACTTACTGATAAACCTATTACAGCAGTTGCCACACATATTCATTGGGATCATATAGGAGGATTGAAGTATTTTCCTGACTTTTATGTTCACAGAGATGAAGTAGATTGGTTAAATGGAAAGTTTCCATTACCAAAGGAAGTAGTAAAAGGAATGGTTATCAATCGCTGTGATTTACCATCTGGTTTTGATATAAACAGCTATGAAATTTTTCAAGGTATTCCAACTAAAATAATAAGTGATTGTGATATAATCAATCTAGGCAATCGTCAAATTGAAGTCCTGCATACACCAGGACATGCTCCTGGACACTTATGTTTTTGGGAGAGGAATACAGGCTACTTATTCACTGGTGATTTAGTATATAAAGATACTTTGTTTGCCAATTATCCATCGACTAACCCACAAGAATATCTTGTTTCATTAAAGAGGATTTTAGCGTTACCTACAAAAAGAGTATTCCCAGGACATCATTCATTAGATATACAACCTGAGATTTTACACCGTATAAAAGAAGAATTAGAATCTCTTAACATAGATGGAAAGCTCCATCATGGTAGTGGTATATATAACTTTGGTGACTGGGGTATATCATTATAAAGAAAAGAAACAAACGATTACGTAATTCCATTTCTGGAGGTTCGTTATGGGCAAGGATTTATCTACAATGTGTTTGGAAGAATTATGGCAGTTATTTCCCATTTTGTTAACAGAGCATCAAGACGATTGGAGTAAATGGTATGCTGATGAAGAAACGGTTTTAAAGAACATGATTCCACAAGCATGAAGAAGTTTGAAGCTGTAGTGAATATACTTTTATATAATGGGAGGAACTAGATTTTGGAACAATTAACCAAAGATGATGTTGAAGAACCTGTGTGGAACTTAGCATCAAAATATTTAGAAAAAATAGAAAATTTACCTAGGATGTTAAGTGAAATACACTATATCGATGACTTGGGTTCTTTAATCAACCGTATTGATTGTTTGGAAGATTTTGATAGTGAAATTGAAATTCAAACTATAACACAAGAAAATACTCACAACATCGTGACCTTTACTATCAATTCTATTTTGTCTGCATGGTGTAAAAAAAGTCAATTATTGAGAATCACTGTTACTGCCAAGGGAACTTGTAATCTAAAGTCTATGGAAGATGTTGAACTGGTTAATATTCAATATGAAAATGTGGAATGTGATGATACAAGAGCAATATGAGTGTACTGACTAAAGAACGTATGCATAACACAAATTCTTCAAACTTCAGTTTGTAGAGATAGGTTTTAAAATATTTAACGATCATATGAAATGTTGTGGAGGTAAGAAGATGATAACAGGTTATTATTGTACAAATATTTTTCCAAGCATGCAAAAGAACTTATTCAGTTCTATAGAGATGTATTAGAAATACCGTTTATCAAGACAGATGTAGATGAATACAATGGAGTTTATCTAGGCTTTACAGAACATGCACCTACTCTTTGCATATGGGATTATAATGTATTTGATGCACAGCCAACTGGATATCAATCATTTGTTTTTCAAACAGATAATCTTGATATAACGATGGAGCGTTTGAAGAAGAAAGGTGTTGTGTTGCCTGATGCCATCAGATATGATTGGGGAACTTATGAAGTTCGCTTACATGATATCGATGGAAACGAAATAGTAATCGCTGAGTTCGTTTAATATACTATTCTCAATTTGTGAAATAGATATAGGCAAAAATTTATAATTTGTGGAGGTTATTATGGCAGAATTATTTGATGTATTTCCATATTTAGAAAATGAAAAAGTGATTATAAAAAAATTGGATGCAAGTGATGTTGTAGCATTATCTAAGATTAGTCATAATGACAATATATACAAGTATGTACCACTATTTTTATATAAGAAGAGCAATAAAACATTACAGACCATAATCAGAAATATTGGCGGAAGAGATTTTGAGAAGAAAAAGCAAATAATTGCAGGAATATATTTGAAAGATGATCCTAATAATCTTGTAGGTTTAGCAGAAATGTTTGACTACAAAAAGAGAACAAACGAAATAACAGTAGGTTATCGATTAAACGAGGATTATTGGAATAAAAAAATCGCATCAAATGCTTTAAAGTTGATGGTGGAATATTTAATAAATGAGATTGGTATTACAACACTTAAAGCGTTTGTAATGCCAGAAAATTTGTATTCATCTAAAGTATTATTAAATAATGGATTTGTAAAAGAGGACTATACTGCACAAGAAAAAAATTGGGGCGGTCAAGAACTTGTATCTGTTGATGTATACACATATAAAAAGAACTAAATAAATTTAGATTTATCTAAGTGTAATGCACTAGAGGTTTGCTCTAGTGTTTTTATTTCCACAAAAGGATACTTATAAAATACTAGAAGATGAAAAAAAACACATACGGAAGAGGTTGATTGTTGTAGTTTTACTCATTGTTATTTTGCGAGTAAAAATAATACATCAACTCTACTGCTGTGTTTCCTTGAAACGACAAGGTCCCTCATTTCAAAGAGACCTTGCACATGGTTTATTTCTTTTTGAGTTGTAAACCATCTTTGAAGGCTTCACCCACTCTTTCGCTTACTTTATAGTAGCCATGTGTATACGGATCAAAAGCAATTGCGTTTACTGAGGTCATATTAACCTTGTCTCCATCCATTACGCTTTCATCAGCTGTTACATTCACCACTTTACCAATAACACCACACCCATATTTTCCATCTTGATATTCTATAAATTCACACTCCAAGCAAAGTGGAAATTCATTAATAATAGGAGCGTCTAGTATCTCTGATTTAAGCGCGGTAAGTCCACTGTTTTCGAATTTATTTGAAACTCTGTTTCCAGACTCAACGCCAAAATAATCTGCTTCAACCACATGATTAACATCCGCAATGCTCACTGTAAACGCTCCTCTAGCTTTGATGTTTTTTACTGTCTTATGAGACTCTGTTAAATTCAACGCAACAATACCTCTTTCCTGCATAGTACCCCATGCAGCATTCATGACATTCACACTACCATCTTCATTGTAAGTTGCCACCATTAACACTGGCATTGGAAAAATACCTTCTGTGATATCGAGTTTTCTTCTCATTGTCTTATCCTCTTTTCTTCTGTAAATTGACAGAGTTCTTGTTCTTATATATAATTTTAACATGCAATAGAAAGAGTACAAGTACCGTCTTATTAGATAGGTACTATCTAAAAGGAAAGTGTAAAATGATAAAAAATTATATTGCGGATGCAAATTTCAAAGATTCAGGATTTAGCTATACGTTATCAATCATATCAGGGAAACACAAGATGGTAATCCTTTACTGCTTAATGGAGTTTGAAGTTGTACGATTCAATGAGTTAAAACGATATCTTAAAACAGTGACAGACAAAACACTTAGTTTAAATTTGAAGGAACTTGAATCAGATAAACTCATTATCAGAAAAGAATACCCTCAAATTCCTCCAAAGGTTGAATATAGTCTAAGTGATCGAGGAAAATCTTTAATGACTGTTTTGGATCAATTGTGCGTTTGGGGAGAAAACAATAGAGAATAGGACTATCATGTAGTATTATAATTAGATATTTAATTTACGAATTCGAAAGTAAAAGATAATGGTTTTAATAATTATGCGTTTGACTAAAAATAGAGGTATATTCGTTGTTACCAATATGGAAACAATGCAATTCCAAATAATCACTTTTATAATAGGTAGAGATATTATATCCTTTGTACATATGAAGGAGGAATTACAGTATGTCATTCAACAATAAAATAAAAGAACTACGAGAAAAGGAAAATCTAACACAACAAGATATCGCGGATAAATTGTTTGTTTCAAGACAAAGTGTTTGTCGTTGGGAAAAAGGAACGAGAACTCCAGATATATTTATCGCAAAAAAATTAGCAATAGAACTACATACGAGTTTAGATGAACTCATTTCAGAGGATGATTTATATAGAAATAAAAAAGAAAAAATGGAAGCACAAAGCTTTGCGTTGGAAGGTATCTCAGCAATTTCTCAAGTTTTTATGATGTTGTCTTTAATAAATGGAAATCGTGCTTGGAGAGCTTTTCTTGCGATTTCTTTATTTGGCTTTGCCTGCATGTGTTTTAAGAGATGGTCATATCGATTTGAAAAATCATGGTGTATTTGTGGTATACTTTGTATATTGTTAGGAATCATGTCTGCTTATAAATATTTTGGAAATATGTAATCAAAAACATAGAGGTATGTGTATGAAAGACTTTGTAAGAGGAAATCAGTTATTTTCACTTTGCGGCTTGAATTGTAATTTATGTCCGATGTTTTTGAGCAAACATTGTCTTGGATGTGGAAATCATAATCAATCATGTAAAATTGCAAAGTGTAGTTTAGAACATGAAAAAATAGAGTATTGCTATGAATGCAAGGAATATCCATGTAAAAAATATGAAGGTATCGATGAATTTGATTCTTTTATTTCGCATCGAAAACAAAAAGAACATTTAGAAAAAGCGAAAACGATTGGAATCGATACATACAACAGTGAGCAAATGGAGAAACGCGAGATTCTAAACGTCTTACTTGGTAACTATAATGATGGGCGGAAAAAGACATTCTATTGTGTTGCGGTGAATTTATTGGAACTTCCTGTATTGAAATTGTTGATGAACAATGTGACTACAAATAAAGACTTTGCAACTTGGAGTGATACAGACAAATGTAAATTTATGTACGAAGCATTTATGGAAAAGTCAAAAGAAATCGATATTGATTTTAAACTAAGGAAAAAGAAAGCCATTTGATATAGGTGATAAAAAACTTATTCTATAACATAAAGGTTCTAAATGAGTATTTTCTATTAAATAACTATTGACTGTTCCCTTGGGGAACGTTGTAGGCTATTTATGGAGGAAATAAAATATGAAAGATAAGCAAAGGAAAAACAGTAATGTTTCAGATACATTAGTATGGGGGTTAATTGTAGGGTTTATGGGAGGGGTATTATTAGATATGGTAGCACTTGGTTTAATCGTTGGAGTGTTATTAGGGTGTATACCTGGATTTATAAATATGGTTAAATAAGAGTAGATTAAAATGTTAGAAGGAGAACACGCTATGTGGAATGCGGATATTTATGATCAATATGGAAAAGAGAGAATATAATCATCGTTCGATTTGATTCATTGAATATATATGAGAATTCTCAGTAGGAGAGAAATAAAATAAATTTATGAAGATAATTTGATAGGAGTGGTACTAAATGAAGGCAATTCTATATATTCATGGTCAAGGTGGTAATTGTTTGGAAGCAGAACAATATAAGAAAAACTGTAGAGGGTTTGATATCATCGGAGTAGATTATAAGGAGTCTTTGCCTTGGGTAGTTAAAGATAAGATTCTGTTAGAATATGAGAACTTGATTAAGAAGTACGATGAAGTTTATCTTATTGCCAATAGCATAGGTGCTTATTTTTCCATGTTAGCGTTACAAGGAAAACACATACAGAAAGCTTTGTTTATATCTCCTATATTGGATATGGAAACCCTTATTCTGGATATGCTTTCATGGGCTAATAGGAATGAAAAAGAGCTATGTGAAAAAGGCGAAATTCAAACGGATTTTGGTGAAACGTTATCATGGGAGTATTTAACATTTGTACGAGCAAATCCGATTGCATGGAATATTCCTACGGAAATTCTTTATGCAGAGAAGGATCACCTTGTTTCACAAAAGACAGTGGAGGACTTTGTGAAGGGTCATAGCGTCAATCTCACAATAATGAAAGATGGAGAGCATTGGTTTCATACCAAGGAACAACTTGATTTCTTAGATGATTGGATGATAAAAGCAATCAGTACATCTTGATTAAGTAGACAATGTAGAGGTATAAAGATGAATATTAGAAGGATAGAAAACAATGAAGTTATGTTATTGACAGATTTTTTATATGAAGCGATTTTTCAAAGAGATATACATCATTTAGCACCGAGAACAATCATTCAAGAGCCTTCATTATGGAGGTACATTAACAATTTTGGTAAAGAAAAGGATGATCATTGTTTTGTCGCAGAAGTAGATGATAAAATTGTTGGGGCAGTTTGGGTACGCTGTATGAACACTTTAGTTCCCGAATTCGCAATATCCATCTATCCACAATATCGAGGAAAAGGAATTGGCACGGCTTTAATGAAAAAAATGTTAGAGTATTTACAATCAAAAGGTTATCAAAAGGCATCACTCTCAGTTCAAAAAGATAACTATGCGCTTAAGTTGTATCGTAATCTTGGCTTTGAAATAGGGGATGAAAATGAACAAGAGTATATAATGGTATATGATTTTAACGGCTGTGTAAACAAAGAGTGATATTTAGTTAATGTATTTTTGATGAAGTATGTAGATGAAAACTGTGGAGGTATTTTATGTTCAATGAAATATGTATTTATGAAGCAAAATTAACGAAATTAGAAGAAATCGAGGCGTTGATGAAAGAAGTAGCGGAATTTTATCTAAGCCAAGAAGGTGTCATTGATGTACATTATATAAAACGTACGCATAGACAAAAGGATTTTAATGCAGTAAAAGAAGGGGAGTTGCCTATTCGTCTTACAAGAAATGTAGGTAAGGTTACTTATGTTTTATATTGGGTATTGGAAAATGAAGAAGCCCATGCGAGAGTAGGCAAATTAGGCTTAGAGAAGTTTTATAAACGTTGGAATCGCTGTCTAACTACAATGCCGAAGATTATATTAGGTGAAAATGTAGTGTAGCATACACTTTAAAAAATTAAATTAAAAAGGGAGTGGTACTATGAGGTTGTGTATTGTAAATACCGAAATAGCATAAAACGAAAATATAACATATTTTAGGAGGATGTATATGTCTATTTCGGATAATAAAACATATCCCCGAACAGGAGATATGGAAACAGTTTATTTAAAAAGTGTGATCACAAATCCCAATATAATGGTTGATGATTATACAATGTATAATGATTTCGTGCATGATCCAACACAATTCGAGAAAAACAATGTGCTGTATCACTACTCAATCAATCAGGATAAGTTAATCATTGGAAAGTTTTGTTCTATTGCTTGTGGAGTCAAATTTTTATTCAACAGTGCGAACCATACACGCAACTCATTATCTACGTATCCATTTCCGTTATTTTTTGAAGAATGGGATTTGGATAAAAAAGAAGTTGCTCAATCTTGGGATAATAAAGGGGATATCATGATTGGGAATGATGTGTGGATTGGATATGAAGCAGTTATTATGGCAGGGGTGAACATTGCAGATGGGGCCATCATCGCAGCACGTGCAGTTGTGACAAAGGATGTACCACCTTATACAATTGTAGGAGGTGTACCTGCGAAAGAAATAAAGAAACGGTTTTCAGAAGAAACAATTACTACATTATTAAATATCCAATGGTGGAATTGGTCAAAGGAAAGAATCCAACAAAACATCAATGCGATACAAACAGGAAGGCTTGAAGAATTAATGTAGGGATGATCTTGTATGATACAGTGATGTTTAAAAGTAAACAAGTATATAGCATAGAAAGGAAAGATGGGTTATCAGCTCATCTTTTCACTAGGAATTATATATATAGGATGTGCGTTTTCATTTTCTTTCAGAAAATAAAATCATATTAGTTTCTTTTTGTTTGAATTTATGGCATAATAAATACACAAAAGATTTGTGATGTCTTTTCTTCACACTTTTGAATATACTGTTAGAAAGCGAATGGAGGGTAAACTATGGTAATGCACTTGTTTGATAAAAATGGTTTCAAATGTGGAAGTTTTCTTATTCGCGGTCGATGTTGTTGCTAAAGCAATAAAAACAACAAACAGACAAGGAGGAAGAAAACTATGAAACAAACTGTTACGTTGATTGGGAATACCCCACTATACCATATAGAGAATACAAATATTTATGTAAAACTTGAGAAATTTAATGCCGGAGGAAGTGTGAAAGATCGCGCTGTCTTATGGATGTTAACAAAGGCAATGGAGAATGGAAGCATTGAACCAAATAGTGTACTTGTTGAGGCAACAAGTGGAAATACTGGAATTGCTTTATCGATGTTAGGTGCTGTGTTTGGAATCCCTGTGATTATTTTTATGCCTGAAAGTATGAGCGTTGAACGTCGTCAACTAGTGAAGTCTTATGGAGCACAGCTGGTGTTAACCCCTGCGACACTTGGAATGCAAGGGGCAATCGATGCTATGGAAGAATATAAGAAAGAGCATGCGAATGCAAAGAGTTTAGGACAATTTGAAAACTCTGATAATGTGCTTGCGCATTACGAGTCTACTGGTAAAGAAATCTTAGAACAAATGGATCGTGTAGATATCTTTGTGGCTGGTATTGGAACTGGGGGAACCTTTAGTGGCGTTGCGAAACGCTTAAAAGAACACAACCCCAATATTCTATGCTATGCTGGAGAACCAGAAACAAGCGCAATCTTAAGTGGACAAAAAGCAGGACCACATAAGATTCAAGGGATTGGCGCAAACTTTATACCAAAGAATTTTGATCGCGAATTATGCGATGATATTATGTTAATATCTAGTGAAGAAGCGATTAAAGAAACAGTGGCATTTGCGAAACAAACAGGAATACTAGTAGGTATTTCATCTGGAGCAAACATTGCTTTAGCAAGACGCTTAGCGTGGCGTAATCCAGATAAAAACATTGTAACGATTGCACCAGATGGTGGAGAGAAATATCTCTCTATGCTGGAATTTGATTAAGATGTTTCGTGTATTAAGTGATATCAATCATAACTTAAATCGCTCGCTTGAAAATGATCCAGCGGCACACTCGAAATTAGAAGTGTTGTTGTTGTACCCTCATATCAAAGCATTGGCGTTTCATCGTGTATCGCATTTCTATTATAAACATCATTTATTCTTCTTAGCTCGATTCAATTCGAATATTGCTAGATTTTGGACAGGAATTGAAATTCATCCAGGAGCGAAAATAGGAAGAGGTTTGTTAATTGATCATGGCATGGGTGTTGTGATTGGTGAAACTGCAGTTATTGGTGATGATTGCCAAATCTATCATGGGGTAACTCTTGGTGGAACAGGAAAACAACAAGCGAAAAGACATCCTACCGTAGGAAATCATGTTATGATTGGTGCGGGTGCGAAATGTCTTGGAAATATTTATATTGGTGACAACGCAAAAATTGGTGCGAATGCGGTTGTTATCACAGATGTACCATCGGAAACTACATTTATTGGTTTGGCCGCAAAAGATAAGCGCGTAAAGCATTGTCAAGATGTGGAAGAAAAACTACAATAGAACAAGTAGATCCTCCTGTTCGTTAGACAGGAGGATTTTTATATGTGTGCCACGCATGGCATATTTCTAGGTGGTGAAAGTCCACTGTGGAGGTCTGTAGTTGCCAACCACTAGCTAAAGGCAAGGGTCTAGCCGTGAGGAAGATACCGGAGGAAGCCCTAGGC
>NZ_JBSPFA010000035.1:0-30041 GCF_053848885.1 Amedibacillus sp. YH-ame10 | reverse complement strand
AATTTGACTCTAACACATTGTTGTTTTCCATAGTTAAATTATACCAAAAAAACACGTCTTCCTCTTATGAGATTGACGTGTTTTTTTATGTTATGGCTGTTTCTTATTCGTTACAGCCTCTTTTTCATGTTATGCGTGTTTTAAGAAAGCTATATATCCTCTTGTTGTTTCATATACATCCGCTTTAGAAGCAATTTCCCAAGGAGCGTGCATATTATGAAGTGCAACACCACAATCGATAACTTCCATATCATACTGTGCTAAGATGTAGGCAATCGTACCTCCACCACCTTGATCTACTTTACCAAGTTCTGCCGTTTGATAAGATACACCTTCTTTTTCCATAATGTTTCTTAATTCTGCAATATATTCAGGGTTAGCATCGTTACATCCGCCCTTCCCTCTAGAACCTGTATATTTGTTAAAGACAATTCCTTTTCCAAAATAAGCAGAGTTCTTTGGTTCCATAACACTTGCGTAGTTAGGATCAAATGCGGCACTTACATCACTTGATAACATCTTAGAATTCTTCAATGTTCTACGAACACTTAATTCTGTATATACGTTCATACAGTTCATGACTTCTGCAACTGTGTTTTCAAAGAATTTTGATTGCATTCCTGTTGCGCCAATACTACCAACTTCTTCTTTATCCACTAACAAACAAACTGCTGTACGTTTTACACTCTTCATTTCCAATAAAGCCATCAAAGAAGTATATGCACAAAT
Source organism: Amedibacillus sp. YH-ame10 (assembly GCF_053848885.1). NCBI lineage: Bacteria > Bacillati > Bacillota > Erysipelotrichia > Erysipelotrichales > Erysipelotrichaceae > Amedibacillus > Amedibacillus sp. YH-ame10. Next base: position 29,312 of record NZ_JBSPFA010000035.1, on the reverse strand, counting down.
ACGATCATCATGACCATATCCCATAATCATAGAACGATCCAATCCATAATCACGGGCTTTTCCTGCAGGTACTACTTCAATTTCTGCAGAAACAAAATCATCCTCTTCAAAGTCATATTTTTCTTTTAATAGTTTTAAAACATTTGCTTTTACAGCATCTTTTTCTGTATCTTTTAAAGGAATACTTCCCACTGTAACATTTAAGTCTTCTCCTTCAATTACCTTACTTGCAGTTTTTGTTAACTGGTCTGCAGATAAATGAACTAATAAATCAGAAATACCCACAACTGGATCGCTATCATCTTCTCCGATGTTGATATTTACACTTGTTCCATCTTTACGCACAACAATACCATGCAATGCCAATGGAAGTGTTACCCATTGGTATTTTTTGATACCACCATAATAGTGTGTATCTAACATAGCCAATTCTTTGTCTTCATATAAAGGATTCTGTTTGATGTCCAAACGTGGACTATCCACATGTGCTCCTAAAATATTCAATCCTTGTTCAATAGGTTCTTCACCAATGTGAAATAATGCTAATGTTTTTCCCATATTATTAGCATATACTTTGTCCCCTACTTTCAAAGTTCCTTTTGCTTTGATGATATCGTCTAAATTACGATATCCTGCTTTTTCAGCGATACGAATAGACTCTGTAACACATTCACGTTCTGTTTTGCAATCAGAAATGAATTTCTTGTATCCTTCACTGAAATCAAAAACATCTTTTAATGTTTTTTCATCATACTTATTCCATGCATTCTCTCTCATATATAGTCTCCTTCTAAACTCTTTATATTATATATTGTTCATGAATGAAAGACAACTCTTTCGATAATTAACTTGCATTCAACAATTAAAAGCTCTAATTCATATAAAAGAAAAATAATCCTATCGAATGGATAAGATTATCTTAGATGTGTAATAATTGTTTTGATAATTCCATAATTGCTTCATCATGTTTCACAGAGTTATAGATTTTAATTTCTCCGATTTCCTTCGTCTTTTTTAATTCGTCTTGTTCTTCTAAGATGTGCATGAGGTGTTTTGCGGTACCATGATTGCCATCAATGATTTCTATATGCGTAGGTAAAAGTTTTTTCATCGCCTCTTTGAAGAACACAAAGTGTGTACATCCTAACACAATGCTATGGATGGTAGATAAATCATATGTATCCAAGTATTCTTTTAAGGTAGTTTCCACTACTTCTTGATTTGTTAATTGGTACCCTTCTACAATTTCCACGAGTTTTGGACAAGGTTGTTTATAAATCGTATTTTCTTCTTCATAACGAGACATTAACTGCGCAAACTTTTTTTCTTTTAACGTAAACTGTGTAGCTAGTACTACAATATTTTGTTTACCCTCTTTTTCAGCTGCTACTTTTAATGCAGGTTCCATTCCTATAATTGGAATCATAGGATATTTATCGCGTAGTTCATTGACACAAGCACTGGTTGCAGTATTGCACGCAATTACAATTGCTTTTACGCCTTTCATCATAAAGAATTCACATATAGATTCACAACGAGCAGTGATTTCTTCTTTGCTTTTCACTCCATATGGTGCAAATTTAGAATCCCCAAAATATATAAAATTTTCCGAAGGCATCATCTTACGCAATTCATTTAGAACACTGATGCCACCTAAGCCAGAATCAAATACTCCGATTGCTTTTTCAAGATTTTCCATTGTATCTACCTCCTGCCGTATGCAATTATTATACCTCGAATCTATGATTCATGCACGATTTTTAAAAGGATTTACCAAATAATTACAATTAGCATTGACAAACATTAAAACAAATTGTAATATTTAGCTATATTAAGAATCATTCTTAGTTTAAGAAAAGATTGAAAGAGGAGAAATTATATGAGTAAACATCTATCCGTAGATATCCGTGTACCAATAGAGGCAGATAATCCTGCCATTCGAAGAATAGAAAGTCTATGTATTCAGTGTGGACAATGTAGAGATGTCTGCCAACAACAAATCTCTGTAGGGAAACATTATGACCTAGCAAAAACAAATGATTATGCAATTTGTATTCATTGTGGACAATGTGCCAATGTATGTCCAACAGGATCTATTCATGAAGTACAAGACTTCATGAATATTGAACGTGTCTTACAAGAAGGCAAAAAGAAGGTGGTTGCGATTACCTCACCTAGTGTACGTGTTGGTTTAGGTGAAGAATTTGGAATGCCATCTGGAAGTTATGTAGAAGAGCACATGGTTGGTAGTTTACGTGCACTTGGTATTCCTTATGTATTTGATACCACGTTTGCCGCAGATTTAACTATAATGGAAGAAGCGAGCGAATTGATTGATCGTATTACAACAGGAAAACCACTTCCGCAATTTACGAGTTGTTGTCCTGCTTGGGTGAAGTTTGTGGAAACCTATTATCCAAATTTACTTCCTAACATCTCCACAAGCAAATCACCGATTTCTATGTTTGCGCCAACCATCAAAACTTACTTCGCACAAAAGGAAGGCATTGCCCCTGAAGACATTTATGTGATAGCATTAACGCCTTGTACTGCAAAGAAATTCGAAATCAAACGTGAAGAAATGAGCGATGCCAGTAAGTATCATAAACAAGAAGAATACGCAGATTGTGATGTGGTAATCACAACACGAGAACTTGCGAATTGGATGCGAGCAAACAATTTAGATTTGGATAATGTAATCCCTAGTGATTATGATTCACTGATGCCTAGAGGAAGTGGTGCAGGAATCATCTTTGGAAATACAGGTGGTGTTATGGAAGCCGCTATTCGCTCAGCCTATTACTTTTTAACCAAACAACAACCAACAACTGATTTATTACAACTAGAAGCAGTACGAGGGTTAAAAGGCGTACGTAGTGCACAACTAACGATACAAGATATTCCATTAAAGGTCGCCATAGTACATGGAACTGATAATGCTAGACAATTCATTTCACATCTAGAAACTACCAAAGAACATTATGATTTTGTAGAAGTAATGACATGTCCTGGTGGATGCATTGGTGGAGGTGGACAACCAAAGCATATTGGACAAGATATGGAAGCTATTCGCAAGAAAAGAATCGATGCGCTCTACGCAAAAGACCAAGAAATCACCTTAAGAAACTCTCACGATAATCCTCACATCCAACAACTCTATGATGAATTTTATAAACAACCATTATCTACACTAGCAGAAGAGTTATTACATACAAGCTATCATGTACGTGACGATTTAAATAAAAATCCATCCCTATATAAAGATATGTTTATACAAGAAAGCGCATTAGAAACAAAAACATCTACATCTTCTGTAAACTATCGCTGTAGTGTATGTGGTTATATTTATGAAGGAGACATTACCTTAGAAGGCGAAGATTATCAGTGTCCTTTATGTAGTGTACCTAAAGATTTATTTGAAAAAGTTGAAGAACAACCCCAAGAAAGTACTAGTACTGCCACAGATAGCATACGCTATAAATGTAGTATTTGTGGTTACATCTATGAAGGTGATATAATGAATGAAAGCGATGACTACAAATGTCCTATGTGTAGCGTCCCTAAAGATTTATTTGAAAAGATGGAAGACTAAGAAAGGAGAATTTCAATGAAATACAAATGTACAGTTTGTGGCTACATTTATGAAGGCGATATCACATTAGAAAATGATGATTATAAATGTCCTGTATGTGGCGCACCAAAAGAAAAATTTGAAAAAATAGAAGCATAATACGTAAAAAACTATCCTCAAAAGTGAAGTAGTAAGATAAAAGTAGATATACTTTAAAGAAATATTTCTTTTTAAAATTGCCTACTTTCGTTTGATAACTTCACCTCAAAAGATAGTTTTTTTATATGTTCTCTTTTTCATGAACACTTGATGTATCCCAATATTTGTTATAGACCGGAATATCATCTTGAAAGTTCAATTGGTACATACGAAATGTAACAAGAATATTTTTTGGTTGCCATAATTCTTCATAAGAGTACTCATACTTCATACCAAGGTGTTTCATCACCTCACCACTTCTTGGATTCATACGATCATGTGTTGCGGTAATATAAGGTACTCCATCTTTTTTAAGCTGTTCAAGAACCAAGGTACAAGCTTCACTTACAATTCCCTTATGCCATTGCTCTTTACGTAATCCATAACCAAAATCATGACTATCGTCCCCACTCACATTCACATATCCAATCACTTTATTTTCCTCTTTAAGACATATCGCATAGTGATATCCATTTTCATCTTGTAGATACATATCCAATTTACTTTGTGCTTCCTTTATTGTTGTAAATGGATACCAAGGTAAAAATGTATTTACTTCTTCATCTTTCATCAATTCAAAGAATGCTTCTACATCTCTTTGTTCAAATTCTCGAACGACTAAACGTTCACTATATAATGTTTCTTTCATATTTAAACCTTTCTTATCCTATTTTATAAAAGGTATCTCCGATCAAGAAGATACCTTTGTTTTATGCATTCATTTCTTTCATTTCTTGTAAAAGAGATGCTAGTCCTTCTATCATGTGTTCATCATCAAATTGGCAAGTACCAACCACATGATGACCACCACCGCCATATTTCAACATTAGTTTCCCAACATCAATCTGACAAGTACGATTGAGCACACTATATCCTACAGCTGCACTACAACCTAAACCACCTTTTCCATTGACAATCCAAACAGAAATATTTGCTTCAGGATACATACTATAAATCAAAAAACGATTTCCTGTATAAATGGTTTCTACTCCACGTAAATCCGATATAATGATATTATTTTCAACCGTTGTATGTTCCTTCACCATTTCCATGAATTTTTCATTTTGTTCCCAGTAAAGTTCAACACGTTCTATAACATCTGGTTGCGCAAGAATTTCATGAATATCCATCACACGACACCAATCAATCATTTTTTCCATCAGTTGATAGTTGCTAATAGTAAAATCACGGAATCTTCCTAGTCCAGTACGTGGATCCATAATAAACCCTAATAGAATCCAATCTTTTGGATGTAAAATTTCATCAATCTGTAAGTTCGCACTGTCTACAGCATCTACTGCTTCTAACAATTCATCATAGTTAGGGAATCTTTCTTTCCCACCATAATAATCATACACAATATGTGCACAACTAGGACATTGTCTACTGTCTCCTATATATTTCCCTTGATACGCATTTCTTTCTTCCTCACTAGAGTGATGATCAAACCATAAACCACAACCTTCCACGAAAGGAACGTTAGCCAAACAATCATCTTTTGTGACTTCTACTAATCCATCCTGAAGATCTTTAGGATGTACAAATTTCCAATTATCAATAATGCCAACTTCTTTAAGGAAGACAGCACAAGCTAATCCATCAAAATCCGATCTTGTAAGTAATCTCATGTAAATACCTCCTTCGATATACTATTATCATACCATTTTATGTAAGGGTTCTCAAGAATTATTGACATGAAAGACCTTCGAAAGAGGCAATTTCCTGATCTAATGAAAAGTTAAACTTGTATCTGATAGCTTCAAGTCTAAGTATGTTGATGAAATTGCTGGAATATAATAAATTCCGTAATGTTTCATCCCTTCTATCGGTATGATAAGTCCATCTTCCATCTCTGCATATACTCTATAATAAGGCGATAAATAATCAAAAGTAGGATCATCCAAATAGACTATCTCCATAAATGTTATATCTGCACCTTGTGCTGGAGGAAGAGAGTTAGAAATATACTGACCTTCCATAAACAAACTTTTCGCTTTATCGATGGATATAATTGGATAATCACCAAGTTTTTCTTCTACAGGAGTGATACCAATTACAACGTTTATATAAGATTCAGAATCATTAAACCCAACCTTTCTAAAGCTATATGAAAAAATTGTATCTTCTATTGTTTTTTTCTCATCATAGATAGAGTAGTTCCATTTTTGTTCACGAGTATTATCAAATCTACAAGAAACATTTGGTTTCGGATTTGTTAGATCTAATTCCTCTTTAAAATAATTTGCGAACTTCAGAGCCACTTTTTCAGCTTCCTCTTGATTCGAAGCAGTAAAATCAAGATTTTTATCCTTCAACTGTTCTTTCTTGATATATATTTCTACTTCACCTCGATGATTAACATTAATATTTCCCTCTTTATAATGTGCCTCAACAAAAGTCGAGAATCGCATAATCTTTTCTGCTTTTTCACTAAAATGAAATATTTTTCTATAATCTTCAATTATTTTATCTATCTGCTCTTCTTTCAGTTCACCTCTTAAAATCGTATCTCTTCCATCTGTAAGATATCCATTTTTATAAACAGGAAGTGTTTTATTCGAGTAGTCAAGTATCGGATTACTCTTTCCAAAATATGACGCATCTGGTAACATAACTCCCGCAAATCCGAATCCGACAACATTGTTTTGTGTAATCGCAATTTTAGGAAGTTCCTTAAAAGACTGCTTAACTTCATTAGGCTTTTCTATCGATTGATTCTCTTTAAATGATGAAAACATAAGGTATCCCGATATTATAAGTAGTAAACAAGCACCAACAAGCGCATACCGTCTGGTATGAAATTTATGTTCTTGCGCATTTTCAATATTTAATATCCATTCTTCTTTTTTAGATTCTTTCATCTTTATGGTATCTATTTCTTTTCGATAATCACTCCAATTCATCATCAAATTCTCCTTTCATCAAACCTTTTAGTTTCTTCCTCCCTCTGTGTAACCATGAAGCAACAGTGGCTTCTTTTACATCATATATTTTCGCAATTTCCACAATACTATAGCCTTCATAATAAAACAGATAAATTGCTCTTCTGCTTCCTTGAGGTAACTTTCTTATATATGGCAATAAAACAAAGGCTTCCTCCTTTTGTTCCTCGACATTCATATAATTCTCATTCATCTGTGAAATTCTTCTTTTCCACCAACTTTTATGTACATCTTTCACCTCATTAGAAGCGACACGAATAAGCCATGCTTTTTCATGATTATCATCCTGAAATTCAGGAGCTTTTTGCATATATTTTATGAATGTATTTTGTACAATATCTTCTGCATCACTTAAAGAAAGTGAATCGTGCAAAACAAGGCGCAACAAAAGATCACTATAGGTGTTCACAACTCTTTGGATATCGTTTCTATTCTCCCTCATGGCACTCCCTCAACTTCTTCCTTATACAAGGATAAGAAATTTATGATTTATAAAATTATCATAACACAAAATATACTACCAAATATAAGCAGGTTCTACATTTTCTATGATGGCTCGTTCTAATTCCTCTGGTGTAAAAACTTTCACACCTCCATATTGTGTATCCTGTACCTCATAGTAAGGGTCGATGATATAATAAAAGGCTATTTCATTACTATTCCTTTTTAAGATATAGCCATTACATACTACAAAATGATTCGCTCTTACTTGTTCAGGATATAAGGTATTCAGATTAACAGCCAATATGCTAGGATAACCCTCTTGAATATTTTGTTGCAATCGAGTATGAATGGAAGAAAGCACATCAGGATTTGTTTCACTTACATTAAGTGTTTGAACTCGATATCCACTTTCAGAACCGATAACCTGCTCTTTCTGAAATATATATCTATTTAATATTCGGGCCATATCAACATATTCTGTTCCTGTAATTGCTACTGTGTTCATTTCATCTGCAAGTTCTTTTTGTGTTTTTGAAATGAGAAAATGATCCAACACCATTTGTACAACTGCTGGTCCACAATAGAACGAATTTTCTTGGATACTTTGTTTCATATCAACAATTATCTTCTCTCCTATTTCTATACCATATAAGGTTGAATTTGTATTGCCCTGTGGCTCATCTTTCTGTGCTTCTTTTTTATTACTTGATGTCTTTTCCTCTTTTGTTTTATCCTGTTGCTTCTTTGTTTTCTCATGTTCTTCCTTTGTCTTATCCTGTATTGTATTCTTTCTTTCTACTTCATGAGTTACGCAAGCACTCAACAATATACAAAAAGTAGACAAGCATATACACAATAAAATCTTTTTCATTTTGATATCACCTCTCTACCTTATATACGAGACACCATTACAAAACATTGCATTAGATTTAAAATATTTTTATTTATATTACAAAGAAAAAAAGCGAACCTTTCGGAACGCCTATGCTAGATGATAATATGCTAACATTTCTTTGATTTTCACATCATCCTCTTTTGTACATTCACGTACAGGTTTTCTTGCAGGTCCTACTTCCGCAATACCAGCTAATTCTACTGCACGTTTCATAACACTTGGTACAGTCCCAAGTGGAAGAACACCGCGAATGACATCGATATCTTTTTGTAGTTTTTCTGCAGTTTGTGTATCACCTGTATGAAGTGCATTATCTAATCCTACCACAACATCTGTAATGGCATTACTTGTTCCTGCCACTGCACCAGTTGCGCCAAGGGCATACCCAAAGCTAATTTTAGAATCAGAACCAATCAAAACTGAGAAATCTTTTTTCTTACTGATTGCACAATATGCTTTTAGGTTGTCTTCATTTCCACTACTATCTTTGATTCCTTTGATATTTTTAATATCTGCTAAACGCTCAGCTATTTCTGGGGTAATGTTACATCCAGTTGCTTTTGGAATATTATATAGGATAATAGGTAGATTAACGTGTTCTGCAACTTCTTTAAAGTGTTCGTAAATTTCTTCATCTTTTGGTTTTAAGAAATATGGAGTAATGATACTTAATGCATCTACACCTATCACTTCCATCTCTTTTGATAGAGCGATGGTTTCTGCTGTTGAACAACATCCGGTTCCCGCAAATACTGGAACACGTTTGTTTACCATGCGAACGACTTCTTTCGCAAAATCTACTTTTTCCTGATAGCTCATTACATGGAATTCTCCATTACTTCCAAGAATGAAAATACCTTTTACACCTTTTTCAATCAAGTGATTGATCAATTTTTCAGTTGCTTCATAATTTATACTTTGCTGATCATCACGATGAAATGGAGTGACAATCGGGGTAATAATTCCTTCAAACATAACAGTTTCCTCTTTTCTTATTTTTTAAATATAGAATAATCTTTGTTATCGAATGGGGCTGTTTGAAAAAACAGTTTGATTCCCTGTTCTTGTATATATCGAATATATCGAATCTCTTCTTCATTAAAATAATCTGACAAACTTTTCATCATCATACGACTTGCTGGATATGGCAGCTGTAGTTCGTTTGTACGAAAGCCTGCTTTTACTGCTTCATAAGCGACATTTAAATTAGAGAAAATAACCATCGCCTTAATGTGACGATCGCCTTTTATAAACTCTAAAAATTGTTCGACTGAGAAAATCTTTACGCGCATTGTTTTCGGCAAACAAAGCTGCATTACATCCGCTAGAAAAGGATCATTTACATAATCAGGGTCCACGATTAAAACATTGTCCGCATCTATGAACTGATTCCAATTTAATGCCACTGTCGCATGTAATAATCGTTTATCTATTCTGGCAAGTTTTATTGTTATGCTCATGCTTCATCACCTACCTGTACTTGTTTCTGATGTTCCCCTAACGCATTGGCAATTAACGTCAGAAGAATTTTTCCTTGAAAGCTTCCTCTCACATCGATTTGAAATATCTCTTCATATTTCTTAAGCTTATAGATCAGTGTATTCTTATGTAAGAATAAATCATCTGCCGCCTGTGTTAGATTGAAATCATTGATATAAAGCTTATCGCTAATTTCAATCAATTCATTTACATCGACGTTTTTTCCCATATCCTTATAAACATCATAAATTTCTCGAATATCATGTACCAGTATCTTAGACATAAAGTATTCATATAAGTAATCTGTAAAGAATACTGGGACATTCTTGTCATAGTTTGCTTGTGAGCGAAGCCACAAACAATTTTGATAACTGACAGCGTACTGTCGTATCTTTTTTTGTATGGATCCTACAAAGAAGTAACAATCTTGCATATCCCATTCCTGCAAACTTCTTACGTACTCTCTGATAAAGGGTTTATATTCACCAGTTGTTTTAAATGCTTCTGGTAAATCTTTAAAAATTAAAAGTGATTTACTATTAAGTAAAGAATAGATAATTTCTTTACTATCAGGTTTCATCTTGAGCCTCATCACATCTTTCAAAATAAAACCATCATTCTTTATAACATAAATAGCAACTCTTGGTTTATTGGCATCTATTTCTAATTCATCCAATAAGGATAAAACATGATTTCGATCAAAGTTCTCGCTATTTAATATGTATTTTACTAATTCGTCATCTTTTGTGACTTTTTGATTCAATGTCGTTTGGTTAATTTCATACATCAAACGTACATATAAGGACTCATTTAACAGTTTGGATACCATACCTAAGTTTTCATCTTGACCAGAAACCCACAAGTATCCAAATTCTTGTCCTTTTACAGTAATCTCATAAAACATATTGTGTACATCTGGATAGTGTACATCGACATGTCTTCCGATTTCTGCCTTATTACTACAAAGCGTTACTACCATTTTATCATTGATAAGTCCAATGGTATAGCGATTATTCTCTTGTACAACGTTTATAAACTCTTCAAACACTTCACCTATCAGCATAAATTACTCCTTTCTGAAAACAGACAATGATTCCTTTTACATGTCCATTCCAAATTATGCTTCTGGTGACACACAACCAACGTTGTGTCCCCGCGTCACGCTTACATAGAAATTATAATTCATGGCATGAATGTTTGTCTAGCACACGTTATCCTTCCAGTTGTTTATTTGTATGAACACAGCTTTCTTTATGGGTTTGCATACTCTCTTCAATGATTTTTTCTATCGTTACATCCGCCTCATCCATATTGGCAAGTTTTAAATATAAATCAATCAAGATTGGTAAATTCAAACCTGTTAATACTTGGTAATGATATTTTTTACTCATCACCGTAAATACATTGCAAGGAGTGCCTCCGTACAAGTCTACTAGTACAATGGTAAGTCCTTCTTTCTTTGCCATGGTTTCATCTACCAATTTCATATAATCTTCAAATGAATATTCTGGTAAAAGAGAACAACACTCTACATTTTCTAACGCTCCTGCAATCATACGTGCAGAGTTTACGAGTTCTTCTCCAAATCTTCCATGTGTACCGATTACAATATTAAAGTTTTCCATAATGTCTCCTATTTTTGTAGTTCACGTATACTTTGACCCAAGCTTCCACCTGGATGCCATTTTACGTACTGATCTAAATTTAATCCTTTTTCTTCCTGCAATACTACGCTTAAGCATTGTAAGATGATAATCTCTGCTAGGATGGATGCTCTTGGAGGTTTGTTTAAGTGATCTCCTTCTTTATCTACATGTGCACATAAACATACTTCACTTGCTTTTGCGAGTGTAGATTGTTTATTCCCTGTACAACTAATGATATGAGCTCCATTCTTGATGAGGGTGTTTACAGTTGCCTCTAACTCTACTGTTTCCCCACTATTACTAATCGCAATTACAACGTCTCCTGGCTTTACTTGACCACTAGAACCATGTACTGCTTCTGTTCCATGTAGTTCATAAGCACTTGTACCTGTAGAGGATAGTAAGGATGCGACATACCCTGCAACATGTCCTGGTTTCCCTATCCCTGTCACATGTACACGGCCACCTTTTTGTTCACTATCGATAATAATCTTCGCTGCTTTCTGCACACTTTCAATGTCCAATGACGCAATACTTTTCCCTAGTTCATGTTCCATTGTTTGCAGATAGTCTTTTATACATTCTACCATATGTTCACCTCTAACCTAATAGTTGTTCCAAAATAATTTGCGTTGACATTTCACATGTACGCATTTCTGATTCAGCACTTCTTGCGGCAGTATGTGGTGTTAATAAGAAATTATCTAACGCTACTAATTTATCATCTGCTGCAGGTGGTTCACTGCTATAAACATCAAAGCATGCACTACGTATTTCTTTCTTCACAAGAGCTTCATATAAGGCTTCTTCATCTACGATTCCACCACGTGCTGCATTTAGAATACATGCTTCTTTTTTCATCTTCTTAAATTCATTAGTCGATAACATATTACGTGTTGAATCAAGTAATGGAACATGTAATGAAATATAATCACAAGTCGTAATAATTTCTTCTAAATCACATACCTTTACATTGTGTTTTTTTGCTTCTTCTGCTGGTATTTCAAATGCATCATAAGCAACGACTTCCATTCCTAATCCATTCGCAAAATCACTAAGATACTTACCAATCATTCCAAATCCAATAATCCCTAATTTCTTACCATTGATCTCTCTTCCTGTTGGCTTGTTCCATTTGTGATCTTTCACATCCCTGATGGATGTGTATAAGTTTTTAGCTTCCGCAAACATCATCGCAACCACATGTTCTGCTACAGATTTTGAATTAGAACCAACACAACGTCCTACAAAGATACCTCTTTCTTTTGCATACTCTAAATCGATGTTATCTGTACCTACACCAAATTTACATACTGCTTTTAGATTTGGACATCCTTCCATCATGTCCTTATCCATGTTATCTACACCTACAATAATTGCATCCACATCTTTGGCCAATTCTTTAAATTCTTCATGTGTATATGCAATTCCTGTTGCATTGTAATGTACATCCAATCCTTTTGACTTCATCAATTCTACTTGATCAAGTCCAACGTTGGCAAACCCACGAGGGGTAATCAATACTTTCATCGTTTCATTTCCTTTCGCTTTTTAAAATAGACCCAAAGTATATACAATGGGTCTTTCGTTTCTTATATAACTTTGAAGAAAGTTAATACGATCGCAATGATCATTGTGTAAATCATCAAACGAATGTATTTAGGTCCTCTCTTCGTAATGTATAAGTACATTCCCATTACAACTACGAATGGAAGCATGTTTGGTAAGATACCATTTAATATCTCTTGTAATTTCACAACGGTATTCCCACTTGTAAATTCAACGATTGTTTGTACTTTTATGTAAGATGCACTTAAACATCCAATCATAAATAGACCTACAATACTTGCGATATCAATGACTTTCTTAATAGCACCAGAGTGTAAAATTTCAAGTACAGAGTTCTTTCCTAAAGAATATCCTTTATTGAATAAGAACCAAGACCATCCAAAAGACCAAGCCATATAGATTAAACCTGGAATGAATGCCGCAATGACACTTCCTTCCAATGCCATAGGAACAAAGATAGCAAGTGGAATTGTTGCGACAATCCCTTGGTCAACACTATCCCCAATACCAGCTAATGGTCCCATTAAACCTAATTTTAAAGACTGAATAACTTCTGGAGAAATATCTTCATGTCCTAATGCACGTTGTTCTTCTAGAGAAATGGTAATCCCATGAATTACACTTCCCCAGTCACAGTTTGTATTAAACATAGAATGATGACGAGTCATTGCATTCTGTAATTCTTCTGGATCATTTTTATAAAGCTTACGTAGGATTTTGTTCATAGAATAACCAAATGCCAATGCTTGCATACGGTCAAAACTTACTGGAACCTCTACTGCTAGAGTCCATTTCCACCATGATTTTAATAAATCACTTTTCGTAATAATTGTTTTCTTTTCTTCAACTGCATCATTTACAGTATTGTTTACGACTTCACTCATGCGATTTCCTCCTCATCATTCTGTTTGAATAAGGACACGATCATCGCAAGACATAATGCAATGACAGCACCTGTTAACATTGAGAATCCCATTACTGAGTATAGGAAGAATCCTAATACAAAGAATGGCAAGTATTTCTTTTTACCCATAACTACTAATGTTAAGGCAAACCCTAATCCTGGAAGCATATTACCAGCATTTGTTAAACCATTCATTGCCCAAGTTGGAATTACGTTGATAAAGGTTTGCACAACGCTTGAACCAAACAATGTAGCGATGAATACTGGTGTGAAATATAAGACACCATTTGTTAACCAAGGTAATACAAATGAGAATAGTGATAATTTATCGTACTGTTGTGTAGCCACGTAGTTATCTGCTTTTGTATTGTAGAATGAGTTGATGGTACGACGAACGTTGTTGATCAATACACCTAACACACCAAATGGAACTGCCAAGGCAACCGCTGCACCTGGATCTAAATTATTCATGATTGCGGCTGGAATCGCGATACATGTCGCAAGACCTTGATCACTTGGAATATTTCCACCTGCTTCGATACCGCCCATATACATTAACTGAATAGTTGCACCATATAACAATCCTGTTTGAACATCCCCAAATACTAACCCAATGAATACCCCAAGTACGACTGGTTTACGGAAGGCAAATGAGAAGAAGTAACTTGCTCGTCCCATTGAAATCCAGTAAATGAGTCCTACTAATATTGATTGAATAACCATTTCTAATCCTCCTCTTATAATTTAGCTACTGCTTTTTGTAATGTTTCTGATGGATAATCTGGAGTAGTTTGGAAGTAGATTTCAATTCCCTTAGCTTCTAATCCCAACAATACATCCGCATCTACACGATCTAGTGTAATCGCATTGTTTACAGCTTTTCTTCCTGGTCCTCCACCAAGTCCACCAATTTGAACCTTATCTAGTTTAAGTCCAGCTTCTACCGCATTGTTTAGTTCATGAACTCCCTTGAACAATACCATAACGCGATTTTTGTCAAACGCACCTTCTTGTTGTAGTTTGACTGCTTGTTCTACTGCAACGATTGTAATTTTCACTCCTTTTGGAGCGGCCATCTTAAATACCTCTTGCATAAACATATCGTTACTTAATGCTGTGTCAATTGTGACAATTTCATTGATTTGACATTGTGTGAGCCATCTTGTGATGACCTGTCCGTGAATGAGTCGAAAGTCAACTCTTGTTAGTTCTATTCCCATGTTGAATACCTCCTTACACCTAATATGATACTGTAATCGCTTTCAACTGACTATGTTCAAACAAACTAAAAAGATAGACTTGTTTTTGTTCAAGTGCACAAAGAACAAAATCCATCTATCTTATTTCTTTCTATATATTTATATATACGCGATAACTAAAGGCTTTTTATACATTTTATGGAAATCGTACAAACAAAAAAATTTGTGTATTTGACCAAAGAACACCCTAAACTTTCGTTCATACGTCAATTGAAAAGTACCACTTCCACTCGTATGATTAAAGCATAGGAGGATTTAGATTATGAATATGAAAAAAATGAACATCACAAAACAGATGGTAGCATCTGGTGCCCTTGCAATCGTAAGAGCGGAAACAATAGAACGCGCGTGTGAAATCGCACAAGGATGTATCGATGGTGGAGTTCCCGTTATGGAAATGAGCTATACTTTAAATAATGCAGGGGATATCATTCAAGGATTAACACAACGTTTCAAAGACAAATTATGTGTAGGAGCTGGGACTGTTTTAGATAGTGAAACAGCACGCCATGCCATATTACATGGTGCACAATTTATCATCGCTCCAAACTATGATGAGGGTGTCGCAAAGATGTGCAATCGATATCAAATTCCTTATGCACCTGGATGTACTTCTTTGAGTGAATGCATTGATGCATTAAGTAGTGGAGCAGCCTTCGTAAAAGCATTCCCTATCTCTGATTTCTATGGTCCAAAATTGGTGAAAGTATTCAAAACACCGATTCCAGATATGCCAATTCTTGCGAGTGGTGGAATCACGTTAGATAACCTTACTACATGGTTGGAAAATGGTGTAGATCTTTGTGGTTTTGGTGGTTTATTAACCAAAGGAACAAGCGAAGAAATCGCAGCTAACGCCAAAAAAATTCACGATATTATTCAAGCATATCGAACAAAGTAAAAGATCGATGACAGCACTAAGCCGTCATCGTTTTTATCTATTTAGTAAAATGTTCTAACAACATTTTTTCAGCTTCTACACTCCACAAACCTTTGTTCTTTTTACAAACCGCATCAAGTTCTTTAAAGAATGGATCACGTTCTCCCATTTTTCCAAAATCATCAATCGCAGTCATTGGCATTTCAATGTGTGTATATACAAGTTTTTTACCACCAGGTACATCAGGTAAGTTCTTTGTAGTCTCTACTACAGAATCCAAACCACCAATATGGGTAATCATAACAGCTGATTGAATCATACCCTTAGCTTCTTTTTCAATCGCTTCTTTCATATCATCGATTGTTCCACCTGTAGAACCAATCACTTTACTTCTTGAATAGTGTGAGTCGTATAAGTTGATCATGGCAGAGAATTTTGGATCAGTAGGACCTGCAAATAAGTTCATACATCCATCGTATGCCATCAATTTATTCCCCATTTCACATACCGCTACATTTGGAATATATACAAATACATCATCGTATCCTTTTCCATCTGTAATTGCCATTAATTCTTCTACCGGATCTTTCATATTTGCCGTATTCACATACAGCAATTCTACTCCATGCGCACGTGCTTCTTCTTCAGAAATCACTTCGCGAGCTCTTTCAATACGAGCATCATTTACTTCTGTAACTACGATACGTTTAGGTTTATTTTCATACGTTAATCCATAACTGATTGCCCCTAATCCCATTGGTCCACATCCACCAAGAATGATGATATTACCATCCGTTTTTGTCCCCATGATGTGTTGGTATTCACCAGGTACGGTATGATAATTGGTATGATATCCACCAATTACACAACTCACTGGTTCTGCCACACTACTTGCGAAATATCCTTCTCCATCAAATGTCCATAAACATCCTGCCTCAATGATATCATTTGGAAATATACAATACGTTGTATCTCCACCACACCACTGATAACTATATCCTGGAGATTCCATTTGTCCTGGTATGGCTGGTTGTTGCGCAAACTTTTGTCCTACTTTGAATTGATGTTGCCATTTTTTTCCTACTTCTACGATATCTCCTGCAAATTCATGTCCAATAATGATTGGGTTATCATAGACATCGTTTGGAACACGTTTATGGTTCGCACCTTGTTTTACCGTTTTCCAAGTTGACATACAAATACTATCAGAAACAACTTTTACAAGTATTTCATCATCTTTAATCTGTGGTAATTCAAATTCATCTAAGCGAATATCATCAACTCCATATAATCGAACTGCCTTTGTTTTCATATCCTAGTCCTCTACTTTCGTAATTTGTACTTGTTTCATTAAATTTTCTACAACTTCTTTACTTGCTGGATTGGTTCCTTCTGTCATAACTGCACCTGCACTTGTCGCAACCGCAAGACGAATCAAATCTTCTAGTGCATATCCTTGTTCACTTGCATATGCAATCGCCGCAACCATCGCATCCCCTGCACCTACTGAAGAATGTGCTTGAATGCTTAATGCATTTGCTTGATACACCCCATCTTTACTAAGGAAGATGCTTCCTTCTCCTCCCATAGATACTACAACGAGTTTGGTTTCTTCATTTAATAAACCCTTTGCTTTTTGAATAATATCTTGATTGGTAAAGTTTTCATCCATTCCAAAATGAAGTGCTAATTCATATTTGTTCGGTTTTATAATCATCGGATGTGCTTGAATGCCTTCCTTAAACAATTCCCCATCCGCATCCAATATAACACTCGCTTGTTTTTCTTTAATCTTGTAAATCATATCTCGATAGATGCTTTTTTCAACACCTGGTGAAACGTTCCCTGATAAAACAACCAACGTAGTTTCATCGCATAGTGATAAAATCTTATCCATCAATGCTTGTATTTGTTCTCCTTGTATATAAGGTCCCGCTTCATTTAATTCTGTTAATTCACGTTGATCATCTAAGACTTTTAAATTCGTTCTTGTGGCACCTTCCACCCATACAAAGTCGCTTTCAATTTGCATATCCTGTAAGATACTTTGAATATATTCTCCACTATTTCCTGCTAGAAAGCCTGTACATAACGTCTTACCACCCAATGCTTGAATGGTCTTAGAAACATTAACACCTTTTCCACCCGCATCCATTCGTACATTACATAAACGATTCAATCCACCCACATGTAAGGTATCTACTTCGGCTGTTTTATCGATTGCTGGATTAAACGTTACCGTAATAATCATGCGCCATCACCTCTTGTTAAGATATCATAGATTGTATTGACATCCCCAGCTACAACTTTTTCCACTTCTTCCATATCTCCAAGTTTATCCGCTATGTTAGAAAGGATTTCCATATGTTCATCATTATTCGCAGCGATTCCGATCACAACACGAACAGTTCCTTCTGCCCATTTGATTCCTTCTGGATAAATCATAACTGCAATACCAGTCTTTTTCACACAGTCTTTTACTTCATATTCACCATGCGGAATCGCAATATCATTGCCAATATACACAGTTAAATCATGATCACGATTTAACATACCTTGGATATACCCTTCACTCACATAACCTGCTTTTACCAATACGTTTCCCATCGCCACAATGGCTTCATCACTATTTTCAGCCTTGCAGTTTAATAAGATATTTTCTTTTTCTAAAATTTTATTTTTTTCTTTTTTCGTAAACAACATGATTTCCTTCACGATCCTTTCATAACTTGCCTCATCCATGAATCCATCCAATTCCATATAGATTACATTTGGATAGCGTTTTTTTATTTGTGATGCGAAATTGCTGTGGGATATAATCATATCCACATCCTTCGGGAGTTCTTCTATCGCACAATTTCTAATGCGTATATCACACCCTACTTTTTTTAACTTCTTTTGTAAAATACCTGCGCACATAGCGCTAGAACCCATTCCCGCATCACATACAAAATAGATGCTCATGGATGGAGTTTGTGTATCATGACGTTTCAGTTTCATAAAGTATCCTCCAAACATTCCATCAGATACTCTTTTAGAATAGAGCTGATTTCCATTAGGATTTCCTCTTGTTTTCTACCCAGCACGGCTTCATAGAAACTATCATGATCAATCAATCCTCTAGAAATAACGGATAATATTTTTTGTTGTTGTATATCTTTTTTCTTATTTGCCAACAACACCATGATAAACTTCATCTTTGAAAAGTCATCACTCGTAAATACTTCTTTATTTGGATAATAGAAATGTAAGGCGCTTTTTTCTACTCCATCACTTAACGTGTGAAATAATGTAAATCCGAAATCTTCCATGACTACTTTTCCAAGTTTTTCTCGCTCTAAGATGTCCGTTTGTATTTGTTGTATCTGTTGTGTCTGTTCTCCATGATCCTTAGCAATCCTTAATATCATTTCCTCATAAGAGATTGTTTCATCAATAGAAGAACACTGTGTATGCTTCATCAATTGTAAGATACCTTCACTTAAGTTCTTTATATAAGTAACTTGTTCTATGAAATTTGTATTACTACTTTCAACCATCGGCTGTGTTTCACTTTGTAATTGTTCAAATGCTTTCTTTAGACGTTGTACATCTTCACCATTTAATAGAGGAGATACACAATACACATCTACACTTGTATTTGTCAATGGAAATGTTGATACTAATAACTCACAGTCTTGGTATTGATTCTTAACAACTTCATCCATGGAGAGTACATGCATATGAACTCCTTTTGGGAATGCTTTTTGGATACGAGCAGATAACATTGCGGAAACACCAATTCCACTCGCGCACACAACGCCAATTGTAATATCCCTTGTATGTTGTACACTTTGTCTTGTTCGTTCAAGAGAAGCCCCTACATGCATTGTAATGAAGGCTACTTCATCTTCACTTACCTCACATTGATATTGTGTTGTGATGTGTTTACATGCATTTCTTGTCTGTTCATATAAAGCGCTGTACATTTCCTTAATTTGATCCAACAATGGATTATATATTGGAAGATGATTCTTCAATCGAATAATAGTTGGTTCTAAATGCGTTAATAATCCTCGATAGAATTCTTCATCTTGTAAAAGCTGAATACGAATCTCTTCATCATAGCTTTTCAACATGTTCAAAATCAATTGATGAATCTTTTCTACTTCTTCTTGTTGCACATCGCTATATTCCACACTGGATATCTTAGATCCTTTGATATGAAGAGCAATGAAGGCAATCTCTGTTTTTGGAATATCAATATCGAATTCCAATTCTAAATACTGTGCCATCTTCTGTGCTTGTAGAAAACTTGCGTCTTCTTGAACCATGGCAAGTACTGCCTCATTATCCATGATTTCCTCTTTTTTGATAATACGATCGATAGCAATCACCAAATGTATAATCAGCCCAATATAAGAAGCTTGTGCATAACGATCAAGTGCTAATTCATGACGATAGGTTTGAAATACTTGTAAAATTCGTTCGAGTATTTCCTGGTTTAATAAGCGCATGATACTTTGTTGGTCATCTTTCATAAATATTTGTAGTAAGTCTTTGGAATCTAAATAATTCACCTCATCATAGACTTTACTTTTCTGAAGGGTTTCATGTAGCAGCGATGTCATTGCTTTTCGTACATCGCTTTCTTTACCAACAACCTCTACCCCTAAACCAGGTTTTCTACTCAATACTAGTTGATGTTCATCGAACCATTTCTCAACGTTGTCCAAATCATTAGAAATGGTTGCCTCTGATACTTGAAATAGATTTGCATAATGTAATAATTTTGTTAAAGTATCACTTCTTAATAATTCGAATATTAGTAGATGTTGACGTTCTTCTTTGTTGATGTATTCGATCCCTTGAATTTGTAATTCTAATAGTAATGCATCTTTCATCTCTTCACTGCCTTCTACATGGAGTCCTTTTCCACTCACATTTTCAAGGCGTAAATGATAACTCTTTAAATCTTGGTCTATATCTTTTAACTCTCTAAAAATTGTACGTTTACTTATTTTCATGAGTTGTGCCATGTCTTCCAATGGGACATACTCCTCCCTATGTGTTAAACAATGATGGAGTATTTTTTTCAGTCTTGAGGAATAGATCATGGCACTTCTCCTTTATTTTATGATTTTGTTAATTGGGCAACAATTTCATCATATTCACTACCGCCCATAAAGTTTGTAATCGGGAATATGATTGCGTTTGGACAATGTGTCTTAGCACGGTCCACTAATGATTTGTGTGTTACGATGACTTCTGTATCTTTTGGTACATCATCCAATGCATAATGTTGTACATGAATATCAAGTCCTGCATTTTTCAATTTCTTTGTTAAGGTCGTAGCACCCATAGCACTAGATCCCATACCAGCATCACATGCGAATACAACTTTTGAAAGAGAAACAGCTGTTTCTAATACACCCTTCGCATCACTTTTCATCATTTGTACTGCATTGCTTGCATTTTCAAGTGCTTTATCATCTTCACTTTGGCGAGTGAATTTTAAAATTACCATCGCTACTAAGAAGGATACTACACAAGATACTACAACACTTAGGATAACTCCTACATAACTATCTTTTGCACACATTCCTAAGACGGCAATAATACTTCCTGGTGATGCAGCAGATACAAGACCTGATCCCATAATTGTATTTACAAACACCCCAGACATACCACCAGCTATCACTGCAAGTAACGTAAGTGGATTCATTAACACATATGGGAAATAGATTTCATGTATACCACCTAAGAAGTGGATAAATACAGCTCCTGGTGCAGAACTTCTTGCGGCACCTTTTCCAAATACACAATACGCTAACAACAATCCTAAACCAGGTCCTGGGTTGGCTTCAATTAGGAAGAAGATAGACTTACCAGCTTCCGCAACTTGATCCATTCCAAGTGGTGTAAATACACCGTGATTGATCGCATTATTTAAGAATAATATTTTCGCAGGTTCTACAAGAACACTGGTTAATGGTAGCAAGCTTCTCTCTACTAAGAAATCTACACATGTTACCATAACATCTTTGATACCTAAGCAAATTGGTTCAATCGCAAAGCAACCAAAGATTGCCAAAAGTGCAGTTAATATACCAGCGGAGAAATTATTAATTAACATTTCAAATCCTGCTGGAATATGTCCTTCTAGAACACCATCTAATTTTTTAATAAGATATCCACCAAGAGGTCCCATAATCATTGCTCCAATAAACATTGGATCTTCTGTACCAGCTAAGACTCCCATCGTTGCCGCAGCCCCTACAATACCACCTCTTGTATCATAAATCATTTTACCACCACTATACGCAATTAGTGTTGGAAGTAAGAATCTTTGCATCGGCCCAACAATCCCAGCCAATTTCTCATTTGGTAACCAACCGCTTTCAATAAACAACATCGTAATGATACCCCAAGCGATGAAGACTGAAATATTTGGCATTACCATTCCACTTAGGAATCGCCCAAATCTTTGTACTTTTTCTTTCATAATACTTATCCCTTCTTTCTGTAAACATCTCTTTACACTTTCAGTATAATTTCGTGCAGAAAGAAATACAACAAAATGAAATTCATGTTTGTCAGTATGTCTTGTGACATATTTTAATAGCTCTTTATTTTTAATGTATATCACCATTATATATGATTTTTAACGTTATCAAAAGCCTTTCTATAAAGATACAAAAAAAGAAATCAAAACAATGTTCGATTTCTTTATTACGTATAAATAATTCTACTATAGTTTACTAACACATAGGAATTATGGAAGTATCTATTTTTAATGTATGTTCAAAAAATTTCCAAATCATCGATGTCTTTTGATTGATGATCGTACAAAAGAAGCGATGATGAACACCTGGATGAAAAATCAAAGGAATAAAAGTAGGTTGAGTAATCGCAACTCCATTTTGTAAATAAAGATACGTGTCATCTTCATTAATTGTAATGGTTTTGTTTTTAAGATTATCATATCCCCAATAAATAGAATATGATCCATCAGGATTTCTTGTTATCTCATCTAAGAAAATTTTTATATTTGTAGTTTTCATAGTTTTCCTCTTTTCCATCGATAAAGCTAGAAAGCTTCGAGATTATGCAACGAATTCTTCTTCGTTAAAATCTGTAATAGGAGAAATAAAGTAATGCAAACGCACTTCTTTTTCATTTGTGTTCTTATAAAACTTAGAAGTAATTCTTTGAATCACCATATACCCATTATCTACTGTTTCACATGGCAACAAGGCAATTACTTGTGTACGATTGATCTTTGAGAACACATCTCCACTTCTCAAACATCCAGACATAATCTTTTTCAATTTTGCGATAAACTGTTCTTGTCGTTTATCACTTTCTTTTGAATCCAATTGGAATAGTAACAAAAATATCTCTTTGTTATCACGTCTAGCATTATTCAACGACACTTTATAGATGTATTTAAACGTATCATAATCGCAATACATAGCCGATGGTTTTGTGGATATAGAGTTTAATCTCTTTTTTAACCCTACTACATCGATGATATTCTCATCTCTACTAGTAATCACCCGATACATCGACTTTAAGTGTATGGAAGGAGAATGACCTAATTCTCGTTCATACAATTCACTAATGTGTTGATACAATTCCATTGCCTTATTATACTCTTTTAAATTCATAAATGCTTTCATTTGATAAATATATGCATCATCATAAAACTCATCCATTTGAATCGCTTTTTCTATGATAGGCAAGAGTTCTTGTTCACGATTACTGTCCAAATAGCCTTCACAAACCAAGGAAAATGCTTTTTCATAGATATTGTGGTAATATGCGCGTACTTGTGTACTCCAATTCGCAGCGTCTGTTACAAAGAAGCGTTCTTTATACAATTCCAAAATCTTCTCAGCATAAGATAGGCTTTCTTTTTTTGAATTATTTTGATTTAGCATACGTGTATAATACTCATCTACACGTCCATAATCACATTCTAATTCAAAACCATCCGCAAATTTATATCCATTTTTTATGGTTGTGATTAAATTCATTCCTTGAAAGCATTCAATTTCACTAAGCGTTATACGCAAACGGAAAATTGTTTGCTTGAGTGAATTTAAAGGATCAGAAGCATCTTGCCACAATTCATCAATGAGTTCTTCTTTTGATATACACGCATTGTTGTATACTAGTAATTGAAGTAACCCACACATTTTTCGTGTCATGATTTTATCAAATGCGATTTCTTGTTGATTGAATGTTAAGGTGAATTCCTTAAACATCGTGACTTTAATTTGATCCATACTATACACCTACTCTTTGTAAGTTACACATTACCAGAAGTATAACTCTACTCATTTGTACATGTATTATAACAAATATAAGACTCATTGCGTACTTTAAATCATAAAATCATAAATCACCTCATCGAAATGCATATTTTTATTTAAAAATATACAATTTTCTAAGATATCCTAATAATAAACAAAAAGTAGATACCAGAATTAAATATTGATACCTACTTTTGTATACTACTAATTCTGTTAAGAATTATGCTTGAGCTGTAGCTTCTTCTTCGTCATCTTCCTTTTTCCATTTTTTCGCAAGTACTAATACGACTACTTGAACTAGTAGAATGGCAGCCATAAGAAGTGTCCATTTATCTACTAAAATCATAGGAAGGAAAATATTTTCTGTAAGTATAAATGTGATTACGGAACCTAACGCAACAACTGCGCCTGCGATCATTGTCCATTTTCTACGTTTATAAGCTATAGTTTCATCTTCATCTTCGTCCTCTTCTTCTTTTTTACGTTTTCCAAGAACGATGACGATTACTAATAATACTGTTAGAATACTGCATATCAAGTTAATTAATGCCCAAGATGCGCTGCTTTTTGCTTTTGGCGTATCATTATCATCTACCTTAACTTCCGGAGTATCGTTATCTGGTACAACGATTTCTGGTTCTTGAGGTGCTGGATTTGGCTGCACTGGCTGTACTGGTTGTACAGGTGCTGGTGGTGTAACTACAGGATCTGTTCTAACGATTGGAACAATCGGTGGAACTGGTGTAGTAGGTACGCCTGGTTGATTTGGAGTATCTGGTGTTACTGGTGTATCTGTATCTTCAGCTTCCCAAAGAGCGGTGATTGTTAAATCTTTAGTAACATTCGTAAATTCTAAATCCCAACCTAGGAATGTATATCCAACTCTTTCAGGATCTGTAGGAGCTGTTGCATCTTTTCCTACATATACGCTTTGAGTATCTAATACAGTTCCTAAGCCATTAACGAAAGTTACTGTATATTTCGTATTTTCAGTCCATTGTGCAACTAGTGTAACTTCTCCACCATCTGTAGCGATTAAATTCATTACTTCTTCTTCATCAGTGTATGTAGTACCTCTATATGTCCAACCTGTGAATGTATAGTTTTCTCTTACAAATGCATTTTTAGTAAGTTTTTGTTCTTGATCATATACAAATCCCTGGTCCGCTATAGTACCACTGTCTTGACCATTTCCATCAAATTTCACAGTGTATGTATTTGCTTCAAATACTGCATTTACTGTTAAATTTTCAGTTACATTCGTGAAGTCTTTATCCCAATTTTTGAAAGTATATCCTTCTTTTGTAGGATTAGCAGGTGCTGTTGCATCTTTTCCTACATATACAGTTTCTTCTTTCAATTCTGTTCCAAAACCATCCGTGAATGTTACATTAAATTTATCGTTTTCTTTCCATTGTGCCACTAGTGTAACTTCTCCACCATTTGTAGCAATCAAGTTCATTACTTCTTCTTCATCAGTGTATGTAGTACCTTTGTATGTCCAACCTGTGAATGTATAGTTTTCTTTTACGAACGCATTCTTAGTAAGTTTTTGTTCTTGATCATATACAAATCCTTGGTCCGCCATAGTACCACTGTCTTGACCATTTCCATCAAATTTCACAGTGTATGTATTTGCTTCAAATACTGCATTTACTGTTAAATTTTCAGTTACATTCGTGAAGTCTTTATCCCAATTTTTGAAAGTATATCCTTCTTTGGTAGGATTAGCAGGTGCTGTTGCATCTTTTCCTACATATACAGTTTCTTCTTTCAATTCTGTTCCAAAACCATCCGTGAATGTTACATTAAATTTATCGTTTTCTTTCCATTGTGCCACTAGTGTAACTTCTCCACCATTTGTAGCAATCAAGTTCATTACTTCTTCTTGATCAGTGTATGTAACACCTTTGTATGTCCAACCTGTGAATGTATAGTTTTCTTTTACAAATGCATTCTTCGTAAGGTTTTGAGCTTGATCATATACGAATTCTTGGTTCGCCATAGTTCCACTATCTTGACCATTTCCATCAAATTTCACAGTGTATGTATTTGCTTCAAATACTGCATTTACTGTTAAATTTTCTGTTACATTCGTGAAGTCTTTATCCCAATTTTTGAAAGTATATCCCTCTTTTTCAGGATTAGCAGGTGCTGTTGCATCTTTTCCTACATATACGGTTTCTTCTTTCAATTCTGTTCCAAATCCATCCGTGAATGTTACATTAAATTTATCGTTTTCTTTCCATTTTGCAACTAGTCTAACTACTCCACCATCTGTAGCGATCAAGTTCTTCACTTCTTGCTCGTCATTGTACTGCTTGTTATTATACTCCCATCCAAGGAATGTATGGTTTTCTTTAGTGAATGTGTTCTTTGATAGTGCTTGTGGTCTTCCATAGGTAAAATTTTGATTTTCCATTGTACCAGCAGTTTCACCATTACCATCAAACTCAACTACATATTTGTATGCGCGGAACATAGCAACTACAACTGTATCTCTCTGTACGTTAGTATATTTTCCATTCCAACCCTCGAATGAATAGCCTTCTCTTACAGGATTTTCTGGTGCTGTTGCATCCTCACCTTGATAAACCTCTTGATAACTCAATTGGTTTCCAAATCCATCTGTAAAAGTAACTTTATACTTGGCATCTTCTTTCCATTGAGCCACTAATGTAACTACACCATTTTTTTGAGAAGTTAAATTTTTAACTTCTTCTTCATTTTTGTATTTTTTACCGTTGTATAACCATCCATCAAAAGTATGATGTACTTTTGTAAAATTGTTATTATTTAATGCTTTAGTTTCATCATACGTAAATTGTTGATCATTCACTAAACCATCATTTGCACCATTTCCATCAAATTTCACAGTGTATATATTCGCTTCGAATTGCGCTGTTACTATTAAATTTTCAGTTACATTCGCAAAGCCTTTATCCCAACCTGTGAATGTATATCCTTCTTTTTTAGGATTCGTTGGTGCTATCGCATCATCACCTTCATTAACAGTATCTACTTTTATTGTTTTTCCTTTATCATCTACGAAGGTAACTGTAAATTGTTTTTTAGTTATCCATTGTGCATAAACTGTTATGTTATCTTTTACTTCAGTTGAAGTGGTAAAATATTCACCTTTTCCTTCTTTGTCTATAGTCCAACCAGCAAATATTTTATCATTAGGGATACCTTTAATTTCTGGCAAACTAGGGATCGTCATTGTGCTATGATCAACTGGTAGTACTGTAGTTTTCTCACCATTTTCTACTGTACCATATCCATTTGTATCAAATGTTACGTTTAACTGTTTCACAAAACGGAATGAAACTTCGTTGGTTTTATTTGCATCTTCTTCTGTAAATGTTTTTGTAATCGTTTTGTTATCTTCTTTATAAATGAAGTAAGTTTCTCCATCGATATCAATTTTATTTTTTGGAGAAATTTCATAAGGTATATGAAGTGCCTTGTTTTCAGTTAGTTTTTGTTCAAGAACCACGTATTGTCCATTTTCTTCAATTATGTTCCCACTTGCATCACTTAAGTAATAAATAACTTTCATATCTGCAGTAGACACATCTAAGGATGGTGTTGTCATCTCATGACCTGAATTTACTGTGTTACCGGTGTTAATCTCTTTATAACTTAAATTCGCTTTTTTATTTGTTGCGTATGCTCCCTCTTTGTTTAAAAGAGACTCATCATTACTCAAAAGATCATCATTCAATAATGTATCCTTCACTTTTACATAAAAGCGTAGTGTTTTCGTAGTTTCACGAATATCTCCTATTTTCCAAGTAATGGTTGATTTATCATCAGAAACTATGAAATTTTCGCTTCCAATTGCAACATCGTTTACTGTTGGAAAGTGTGTTTCATCTGTAAAATAATCAAAGTAATCTGTATTAATAACATCTTCAATCACTGCATCACTCGCAGCAACTTCAAATTGTTTGCGAAGTGATTCTAAAACTGTATTTAATTCACTAGGATCTGCAGATGTGTATAAAGTTTTACCACTATCTTTTGAAGCAATTTGTTTCAACATAGTAGCGTCTGCTTCACTGATTCCTGTACCTACTGTATAAATTGTAACTCCAGAAGCTTTCAGTTCTTCAGCGATTGCAAGTGCTGTGTTGTTATTACCATAATTAGGTTTTCCATCAGAAATCATTAAGATTACTTTACGGTTATTGCTTGATCCTAAGTATTCCTTAGCTTTATTCAATGCTACTTCATAATTTGTTTGACCTGCATTAGCTGGATATAAGCTATCTATTGCATTTGTAATTGTAGCTAAATTATTAGTGAAAGGTACCAAAGCGTTTTGTGTATTATTTGCTTCAGCTAAATCGTCTTCTGTAAGACCGAAATAACGATTGCAAATTTCATAAAACTCTGCTAAAGCAATATTCTTTTCTTCTTCTGTCTTTGCTTTTTCCACAGGACCATACATATTAAGGACATGTCTCATAGCAGGAATATTTGGATAACCAAATTCATCATAGATAAGCTTATGATTTTCGAAGAAATCTGTTGTAGTTTCATCTCCACTTGGTAATATCTCTTTTTTATGTAATGAATTTCCATCTATCAATACATCTGAGAATGGAATAAATGCAATATTATTACTGGCATTCTTTAACAAATTGGCAGATAATTGCTTAGCCGCAAGACTCGCATAATTCCAACGACTAGTCAAATATGTATTTCCATTAGCTTGAGGAGCTCCGCTTGAATTTTGCATACTTCCTGAATTATCGTAGACAATCGCAACATCAAGCGGTTCTTCTGCATTTTTCCCAGTTACATCAAAAGAAATTTCCGCAATTCCTTTACTATAGTCTACCCACTTAGCATTCTTGCTTTGTGTGACTTCTCCAGGATTCAATTCAACACTTGTGTTGCTATCTAATGCTAGAACATCTAAATTCATCGTTTGAAAAGTTAATACAAACGCCATTAGACATACTAGAACTTTCTTTATTTTTTTATACATATACAATACCTCCGCCTTATTTACAACCATATTATATGAAAGTAGAGGTTATATTTCGGTTATTTTTTATAATTACATAGTTTTTTTGCAATGCATTTCTTTTAGTAAATAAAAAAGATGTCCTGAAGGACATTCCGAAAGATTAAATTTCGCCTGTAGATATAGTATACTATCTATAGGTGATTTTTTTGATTAAAGACTCTTCTGTTTTCGCTAAAAAAGAACTTGC